>NZ_JAHZBQ010000003.1:300000-388907 GCF_019423325.1 Campylobacter sp.
CCTCGAAGCGGTCGGGGCGCAGGTTCATAGCCAGATCCTGCATGCCCGCACCCTCGATTTGGAAAATCCCCAGCGTGTTGCCGCTTTGAATCGTCTCGTAGGTCTTGTGGTCGTTGAAATCGATCTCCTCCCAGACGATATCGCGACCGTAGCGGCGCTTGACGAGCTTAGCCGCATTATCGATCACATCGAGGTTTTTTAGACCCAGGAAGTCAAATTTTATCAGATCGACGTCCTCGAGATAGTTTTTGGTATATTGCGTGACCAGGCGCGCATCCTCGCCTTTATCCTGCTTAAATAGCGGCGCCTTGTTCCACAGCGGCTCGTTTGAGATCACCACTCCCGCAGCGTGCATGCCCGCGTTGCGATTGAGCCCTTCAAGGCCCAGCGCAAACTCCCAAACCTGCTGTGCGATCGGATCTGCGTCGATAAATTCCTTCAGCTTCGGCTCGGCGTCGTAAGCCTGCGTAAGCGTGATGCCGAGCTTGTCGGGGATCAGCTTCGCCATCTTATCGGCCTGCGAAAGTGGCATATCGCAGACGCGAGCCACGTCGCGGATGACGCCGCGCGCGAGCAGCTTACCGAAGGTCGCGACCTGCGCGACGTTAAATTTGCCGTACTGATCGATGACGTAGTCGATCACCTCGCCCCTGCGCGCCTGGCAAAAATCCACGTCGATGTCGGGCATCGAGATACGCGACGGGTTTAAAAATCGCTCGAAAAGCAGATTATACGGGATCGGATCGAGGTCGGTAATGCGAAGCGCATACGCGCAGATGCTGCCCGCCGCAGAGCCGCGACCTGGGCCAACCGGGATGTCGTGATCCTTCGCCCAGTTGATGAAATCCTGCACGATTACCATATAGCCCGAAAAATGCATGTTTTTGATAATGGCAAGCTCCTTTTCCAGGCGCTCGCGATAAATTTCGTGCTTGGCGGGATCGATAAATTTAAGACGCTCTTTAAGCCCCTCGCGGCACAGATGATCGAATAAAAAATCATCGTTTGCAAAGCTATATCGCTCCGAGGGCTGCGGCAGCGAAAGCCCGAGCCTATCGGCGTATTCGATCGTAAATTTAAAATTCGGCGGCGTCGGCGCGTAGTCCTTCTCATCGAAGGCAAATTTGAGATTGCACTTTTGCACGATCTCGGCGGTATTTTCGATCACTTCGGGGATGTCCGCGAAAAGCCGCCTCATCTCCTCGTCGCTTTTTACGTAAAATTCCGAAACGACGTGTTTTAAGCGGTCGCCGTCGTTGATCGTCTTGCCCATCGAGATGCACTGATAGACGTCGTGGGCCTTGGCGCGATCCTTGCGCGAGTAGTGAGCGTCGTTAGTGGCGATGATCTTGACGCCGATTTCGCGCGAGAGGCGGATGAGGTCTTTATCGACGTTTAATTGCTCGCCGATGCCGTGGCGCATTATCTCGAGATAAAAATCCTCGCCGAAAATTTCTTTATACTCGAGCGCCGCTTTTTTCGCCGCTTCATAGCCGCCCGCGCCTCGCTTTAAATTTCGCTCGCTTCTATTTAGATGAAATTCCACCTCGCCCGCTAGGCACGCCGAGGAGCAGATGAGTCCCTCGCTGCGCTCTTTTAAAATTTTTTTGTTGATCCTCGGGTAGTAGTAGAAGCCGTCTAAAAACGCGCGCGAGCTAAGATACATTAAATTTTTATAGCCCGTCTCGTTTTTGGCAAGCAGTATCAAGTGGTAGCGCTGGCGGTCGCTTTTATCGCCGATGTCATCGTGGTTGTGCAGGTAGGTCTCGATGCCGATGATCGGCTTGATGCCGTGCTTTTTCATCGTCTGATAAAAGTCTATCGCGCCGAACATATTGCCGTGGTCGGTGATCGCGCATGCCTTGGTGCCGCGGCTCTGTAAAAGCTCGGCGAGCTCGCTTACTTTATTCGCGCCGTCTAGCAGCGAATACTCGGTGTGAAGGTGCAGGTGGGTGTAGTCGCTCATTTTAATCCTTTTTTCTGTTGGAGCGATTATATTAAATTCGGGCTTTAGAAACGGTCAAATTTAATGGAATTTTAGCTTAAATTTCAGCGCGAAATTTTACGAGCAAATTTTGTTACGGAATTTTACTTCGGAGGTTTTACATTCTGGATCTTGCGGATTAAATTTTGACAAAATTTTAAGCTTAAAATCCTGTGATGAAATTTTGCTATCGTAAAATTCCGCCTCGATGGAATTTTGGTTCAATATAGTTCCGCAAAATTTCACGACTTAAATCATCGTAAAATTTTGCGGTTTAAAATTCGAGCTTGCAAAGCCTTGCGGCTCTACGATCTTGAGAATTCCACGATCGCTTTGGCAAGCTCTCTAGTAGGATCGACGAAAATCTTATCGCTTTTGATTAATGGCAAAAATATCGGCAGCTCGGTGCAGGCAACGACGTAAATATCAGCATCGATTTTGCCTAGCAAATTCTCAAAAGCCCCCACGTATTCGGCAGTCTTGCCCGCCTTAACGCCTTTGTAGATGCAATCCATCAAAACCGCTTGATTTTCTTCACCAAGCTCCACGCTGATTAGCCCCGCTTCTTTGAGCGGATCGTCGTAAATTTTAGCTTTTTTTGTACCAATAGTGGCTAGCACAGCGATTTCATGGGCGTTTGGATAATTTTTGCGGATCGCTTTTACGGTGACCTCAGCGATATGAATTAGCGGGATTTCCGCCGCAGCTTCTACATCGTCTGCGAAAAAATGCGCCGTGTTGCACGCCATCGCAAACGCCTTGCAGCCTGCATTTTTGAGCCTAACGGCGCTCTCGCTTAGGCGCGGAAGCGGATTTTCACCTTTGCCTAAGATAAATGCCGTGCGATCTTCAATCTGCGGATAGCTATCAATTACAAGCGGAATATTTTCTTGATCGCTGCTCGCCGCAGTCTCTTCTATGATCTTCATATACAGATCCGCACTCGCCAAAGGTCCCATTCCACCGATAATCCCAACTCTTTTCATAGCTCGTCCTTTCTAAATTTTAATTGGGTTAATTCTCCCACTTACTCATATCCATTTCGTTTTCGCTCTTTGCGACGTAGATCGACGCGACAACATCGCCCGTTACGTTCATCGAGGTTCGCCCCATATCCAAAATCGCATCAATGCCCAAAATCATTCCGTAAGCGATCGCTACGTTACCACTTACCTTGACGCCGATAGATTCGAGCACTAAAAGCAGCATCAGCGCACCAGCTCCCGGAACTCCAGCAGTTCCAATCGCCGCAAGCATCGAAGTGATGATGATCGTGAGATAATGGCTGCTGTTTAGATCAATACCGCAAGCATTAGCGATAAAAAGTGTGCACACGCCCAAATATACGGTCGTACCGTTCATATTCACCGTAGCGCCCACAGGCAAAACAAAGCCGTAGATTGCCTTTGGAATGCCCATATCTTCGGCGGTTTGCATCGTAATAGGAAGCGTGCCGTTGGAGCTGCGGGTAACAAAAGCCGTAAGCATCGGCGGGCGCACTTTTTTAAGAAATTTAATCGGGCTAACTCCGATAAGCATACAAATAACGCAATAAACCGCAAATACTTGGATCGCAAGTCCCACGTATAGGGTAATCGTGACGTTTAGTAGCGAACTAAAAGCCTCGATACCGCTTTTATTAAACACTACAAACATTAGCGCAAAAACGCCGATTGGTGCGTATTGCATCACCCAGTGCACGACCTTAAACATAATCTCGCTCATTCCGTCGAAAAAATTATAAACCGTATCGGCGGAGCTTTTGATACGCGCGTCGCTACTATCGCGGCAAAACGCAAGCCCCACGCCGAAAAATAAGCAAAACGCGATGATCGGCAAAATTTCGCCCTTGGCTATGGAATCAAAAGGATTCGTAGGAATTATATTAAGCAAAATTTTACTCATACTAGGCGCGTTCGCTGCCTTTTCGACAGCCTTGGACGCATCGCTTAGATCAAGCCCGCTACCTGGAGAAAATATAAACGCACACGCTAGGCCGATGACGATCGCAAAAAGCGTAGTTATAGCGTAAAATATGATCGCCTTAACGCCTACTTTGCCCAGGTGCGCGGGCGAGATGCTGCTCGTGCCCACGATGAGCGAGCAGATGATGATCGGCACCATAATCATCTTTAAAAGTCTCACGAAAAGATCTCCCAAAGGCGTTAAAATCGCCACCCACGTGGTATCACCCACCGGCATATTTTTAGGTAGTAACATACCAATCGCAGAGCCCAACACTAAAGCGATAATGATGCGCCAAAGCAAGCTTGAGTTAAAATAAAAGGCTAAAATTCCGCCTTTTTTCGTTTGATTTTCTGACATGGACATCTCCCTGCACTAAGAATTTTAACGGAATTCTACCGCAACTTGCCATAAAATAAAATTTAATCGGTCGCCAAATGAAAGTTAAATTTGAAAATTCAATCGCGAGCTTGCCGCATTTTAAAGCTGAAATTATGCGGCAAGCTTTGTCTTTTGAAGTTATGAAGCGAAATTTCAAAGGAAAAACGACGCATGAAATTTATAGAATTTTGCGGATTTTGATGTAGTGAAAAGCAAAAAATTTTGTGGTGGTGGGCTCACTAGGACTTGAACCTAGGACCATCCGGTTATGAGCCGGATGCTCTAACCAACTGAGCTATGAGCCCGCCAGCGGTAAAAAAGAAATGTGATTTTACAAAAATAATCTTAAAACGGCGTTAAATTTTAGCCGCGTAATTTTATGACGCCTAGCTCTGCCCAAATCGTGACTAAGCTTCGGTGCCTTGCTATAAAACGCTTACCCATATAAATTTTTCCATGGTAATTCTACGTCCGGTTCCTTATTGCGACGGATGCAGATCTTATCCACGGGATTAAAGATTGTATGTAAAGATTTAGCAAGCACGATAGCGCCTGGAATTCCGATGATAGTGACGAACTGGACAATAACAGCAACAAGTCCTACGATATATAGCCAAATACCGAAAAGCAGGATATAAACGACCTTAACGATAGTCGCGTAAGCATGATAGCTCTTACGCAGAGCTCCGCCGGATGGATTATTCTTTTTACGCACCATATAGTAACTGAAGGGCAAAAACAGGAATTTGCCGTATTCCATAAGACCTAACCCCACGGGAGCGGTCACGACTAAAATGGTAAGGATCAAACCCGATAGATAAGCTAAGATAGCTAAAATCCAACCACCTAGAAAAAACCAAATAATGTTGCCTAGAATACGCATATCTTACCTCTTTATAAATTTATGTAAATCAAGCAAACCGCCTGCCTCGAGTGGCTAGCACAGCCTCTCATTCGTTTTATGGGTGTTTTCGCAGCTCGCGCGAAAAGGCGCGCCGAAGCGCTATGGCGCAGCAAAACGCTAAAACGTGCCGAAACGCTAAGAGATACTAAGGCGCACCCCCTTTAGTGCGACGCGCCCACGCCTGCGGCTATGGCGTGCAAAACGAGCCTTATGCATGCAAACCACCGTACGCAAAACAACTGCGGAATGATAGGGGGGGCAGTTAACGATTGGTAACAAGCACTTTTGCGCGATAAAATTTTGCCACGCAAATGGCTATGGCAAGGGAGTTTGCAAAATTTAAAATTTATTTTGAAAAAGTTAGGAATTTTAAAATTTTAACGCTAGGATTTTGAAAAATTTTATAAATTTTTATGAATTTTGCGAACCAAAATTTTAAAATTTTTACGGTACAACAAAGTGAATTCTTAAAATTTTGCTATAGCTTTTAGTGTAAAATCTTCCTAATTGGGATACAAGATAGAAATTCCAAATCAAATTTTCGCGACGTGAAGCGCTTCCTTAATTATGAATTTAAAATTTTACACTTGAAATTTCCACGCTACACAGTACGGCATATTTCTGCCGAGATAAAATTCGCAAGCAAAATTCCAACCTCGCAAACCCAAAAGCATACAACAATTATTTCTTGAAATTTCAGCACCGCTTGCCCGTAGACAAATATCGCGTTACTTTATGAAATTTCGGCCTCACGACGCAAGCTCCTCGCACTGCAAACTCGCTTCGTGCTCTCGCCATAGCCGCGATCTGTCCGCATGCCGCTATGGCGTCTCGTCGCCGTCTTGGTCTTGAAGCGCGTCCGCTTCGCCCTCCGTCGCAATCGCCTCGAGGCTTAAAATTTCATCGACATCCTCCAGCTGGGCTACGCCGCTTCCTGCGATGCTTCTGATGCTTGCGTGCATCGCGATCGCTCCATCTCGCGCACGCGCTATCTGTTTTTCGCGCTGTTTCCAGATGCGCTCCATCGCGTTGCGCTCCTTATTTAGGCTCTCTTGCATGCTGACGAATGCCGAGACGATCGTCTTTATCTGGTTGGCAAACTCGGGCGAGGTCAGATAGTCGTAGAGCATCGCCGTTTTGCTATCTTGATTTTGCCCCGATCTTTTGGCAAACGCAAGCGCCACGACGTGTTCGCGCAAAACGGCGCAAAGCCCCTTAAATTCCTCAAACGAGCAGATCCAGATGCTAGGATCGCTCGGCGCCTGGTGCAGCCTAGGGCTGTGAGGCGGCATCTGCTCGGTGACGATAACGCCGATCTGCGCGCCCTCGCCTATCATATCATCTTTGAGTTTGTCGATCCATTTGGGCTCGAAGCTTTTCGTGCGCTTGCTCTCATATAAAATTTTACCGCAGCCCGCAAACTCCCTCGTATGCACCATCTGCACGCAGTCTGCGCCGCGCGCGCCCTTTTTGACCTCATCTATCTCGTCCAAAGGAAAGTTTAGCCGCAGATACTCCTGCAGCGCAAGCTCCTGCACCTCGCCCTGAAGCTGCTGCGAGCCCACTTCCGAGCGACGCTTAAGCTCGTTTATTTGGCCGATTAGGCTTTGGATCTGCTCATCTTTTTGGCGGAATTTCAGCTCGTTTTCCTGCGAAATTTGCTTCGAAAGCCGCTCACGCTCTTGGTTTACGCGGTTGGTTAGCTCGATCTCGGATTTGGCTTTATTCTCGGCCTCAAGCTCGCTAAATTTACGCTTTTGCGCCTCCATTTCAGCCTTTATTAAATTTAGCTCGGAAATTCTTTGTGATTTTTCTTGCAGTTCCTTTTGTAAAATTTCAAATTTCGCCGCGTTTTCGCTCTCGATCTGAGATTTTGCGAGCGCTAAAATTTTCTCCCGCTCGCTGTTTAGCGCAGAATCGGTCGCCGCTTTTACGCGCTGCTCGAAGGCGTTTTCCTTCGCTTGCAGCTGCGCCAGATGCTTCGCGTACTCCTCGCGCTTAGCGGCGATCTCGGCTTCAAATTTAAGCGTGGCTTCGTTTTGCTGCTGCTGCCACTTTCGCTTCTGCTGCAAAATTTCATCTTCAAATTTAGCCTTGATATCGCGCTGCAGCGCCTCGTCTATATCGATCTGAAAGCCGCAGTGCGGGCACTTTACGTTAGCCATTTTTACTTCCCAAACTCTGCTCTTTCATCTTTTCAAATTCCTGAGAAATTTGCGCGGCATTAGGCTCATCCGCCATCTTATCGAGCACGGAGTTGTAGCGATTTACGAGCAATATCGCAAGCGCCGAAAAGCAAAAGCCCGGCAGTAGCTCATAAACGATCGCCGAAAGCCCCGATAAGATCCAGCAAATGACCGTAATACCGCCCACGAGCATACCCACCAAAGCAGAGAGCGCGCTCATCTTTTTAGAATACAGGCTGAAAAGCAGCACCGCTCCAAAGCTCGCGCCAAATCCCGCCCAAGCGTTACCCACGACGTTTAGCACCGTATCGTTTGAGCCGAACGCCAAGATCGCGGCGAGCGCGGCGATGATCACGACGGCGATACGGCTACTTAGCGTCTGTGTGCGCTCGCTCACCTCTTTTTTATAAAACGCGAAGATAAAATCCTTCGTAACGGCGCTCGCGCTTACCAAAAGCTGGCTTGAGATGGTGCTCATAATCGCCGCCAGCACCGCAGAGATTATGACGCCTAAGATAAATGGGTGAAAGAAAATTTTACCGAGCTCTAGGAAAATTTTTTCGGGATCGTCTATGCTAAGACCTTTTTGCGAAAAACACACAAAGCCGATCAGGCCGCTAAGCATCGCGCCTACTAGTCCTAGCACCATCCACGAAATTCCGATGCGGCGCGCGCTATCAAGCTCGCGCGAGCTTCTAATCGCCATAAAGCGCACTATGATATGCGGCTGTCCGAAGTATCCGAGCCCCCAAGCAAGCAGACCCAAAACGCCCAAGAAGCTTTGATTGTAAAATAGATCGAGGTGACTCGCGCCGTATAGCCGCACCTGCGCAAAAAAGGAGCTGTCCGCAGGGATCTGCAGCGCGCGGTAAGAAAATAGAGGGATCAAAATAAGCACCGCAAACATCAGTGCGCCCTGAAATGCGTCGGTGATCGCGACGGCCTTAAATCCGCCGAAAAAGGTATAAAACACGACGATTAAGATCGTAGCGACCGCACCGTATGTAAAATTTAGCCCGAAAAAGCTCTCAAAGGTCTTGCCGCCCGCGATGATGCCGCTGCTAACGTAGAGCGTAAAAAATATGATGATCAAAAGCCCGGAGATGATGCGAAGCGTCTTGGTGCGGTCTTTGAAGCGGTTTTCTAAAAAATCAGGGATCGTGACGCTGTCGCTTGCTACCTCGGTGTAAATTCTAAGCCTTTTTGCAAGAAATTTATAATTGCACCACGCGCCCACGCAAAGTCCTAGGGCGATCCAGATATTGCAAATCCCCGTTGCGAACATCGCGCCCGGCACCCCCAAAAGCATCCAGCCGCTCATATCGCTAGCGCCCGCGCTAAGCGCCGTTACGAATGGGCCCAAGCGGCGATTATCGAGCAGATACTCGCTTAAGCTCGCATTCTTGTCATAATAATACCTACCTATAAAAATAAGCGCGCCGAAATATATCGCGATTGCGCAATAGGTCCAAAAGCTCATCGTTGCCTCCTTTTAAAAAAGCTAATTTTACTCTATTTCAAATAAAATTTTACTTTCGGAATTTAGCCAGATTTTAACGAAATTTTAGTATTCTTGCCGTTTAAATTTTAAGAAAAAGGCGCCTTGGTTGAACGAGAAAATTTTAAAGGTCGTATTTGTTTTGACTGTAATCGCCGTGGGGCTTTATTTCACTTATCCCGAACTGAGCGAAGCGCAAAAAATTTCATACGCCAAAAGTTACGGCATCACTCTTATTTTGACCTCCGGCGGCATTGTGATCGGTATCGCATTAGGATTTATGCTGGCATTTTTAAAATTTCTAAACAATAAATTTCTAAGCTTCATTATCGACGAATACGTAGATATCATCCGCGGAACTCCAATCGTTATCCAGCTTATGGTGTTCGTGTTTATTATCTTTGCTACGTGGAGCAATAATATCGCAGCTGCAATCTTTGCGCTGGGGCTTAATAGCTCAGCCTACGTCGCGGAGATCGTACGCAGCGGCATAAACAGCGTCGATCGCGGCCAGATGGAAGCTGCGCGCGCGATGGGGCTAGGCTACGGCACGGCGATGAAAGAGATCGTCTTTCCGCAGGCGATAAAAAACATTTTGCCCGCGCTTGCGAATGAGTTTATTAGCCTTTTTAAAGAAACCTCGGTCGTGGGTCTCGTAGCAATTACCGATCTTACGTTTTTTTCAAAAAGCATGCAGGCGGCACTTTATACCGTCCAGCCGATACTTTTTGCCGCAGTGCTTTACTATGCAAGCGTGAAATTTTTCTCGTTTTTAGTAAAAATGCTAGAAAGTAGGTTAAACCGCAATGATTGAAATATCAAATTTAACCAAATCCTACGGCAATTTATCGGTGTTAAAAGGAATTTCAAAGAGCATAAATAAAGGCGATATCGTAGCGATCATCGGTCCAAGTGGCGGCGGTAAATCGACCTTTTTGCGCTGCTTAAATTTGCTTGAAATTCCAAGCGGCGGCACTATTAAAATAGACGGCGAGGATATTACCGATAAGCACACTGATATTAATAAAATTCGCCGCAAAGTTAGTATGGTGTTTCAGCATTTCAACCTCTTTGCAAATAAAAACGTGCTGGAAAATTTAACTCTAGCGCCCATAAAAGCGGGCATTTATACTAAAGAACAAGCCTACGCAAAAGCAGAGGAGCTACTGCAAAAGGTCGGTCTTAGCGATAAGGCCTATACTTATCCGCACAAGCTTAGCGGTGGGCAAAAGCAACGCATCGCAATCGCTAGAAGTTTGGCGGTAAATCCGGATGTGATTTTATTCGACGAGCCCACTTCGGCGTTAGATCCCGAGATGATCGGCGAGGTATTAGGCATAATGAAAGAGGTCGCTAAAGAGGGCATTACGATGCTTGTGGTAACGCACGAGATGGGCTTTGCACGCAATGTCGCGAATAGGATTTTTTTTATGGAGGGCGGCAATATCGCTGTGGACGATACGCCTAAAAACGTATTTGAAAATCCGCAAAATCCGAGATTGAAAGAATTTTTAAATAAAATTTTAAACCACTAAAGGAGAGGGAAATGAAAAAATTTATGAGATTTTTAGTTGCGAGCGCTTTGCTTTGCGGTTCGCTAGTCGCTAAAGACATCACCAAAGATACGCTCATCGTAGGCACGAACGCCGAGTATCCGCCGTTTGAGTTCGTGGATGAAAACTCCAAAGTCACGGGCTTTGATATGGATCTGGTAGCCGAGCTTGCAAAGCGAGCGGGCGTGAAATATGAAATTTTAAATATGAGCTTTGACGGGCTAATCCCTGCGATTAAAAGCGGCAAGATCGATATGATCGCCTCGGGTATGAGCGCGACGCCGGATCGCAAAAAGGCGATCGATTTCACCAATCCTTACTACAAGGTCGAAAATTTATATATCAAGCGCAAGGACGATAGCTCGTTAAATTCTAAGGCGGATCTGCAGGGTAAGCGCCTTGCCGCGCAGCTAGGTACCATTCAAGAGCTTGCGATCAGAGATATCAAAGGTGCCGAGGTTAGCGCTACGGAGAACGTTTTTGTAGCCGTCATGTCGCTTAAAAACAAAAAGATCGATGCGCTTTGCGTGGATTCATCCGTAGGCTACGAATATCTTAAGAAAAACGACGATCTAACCGCATTTTTTAAAGAATCCGACGGCAGCGAGGGCTTTTCTATCGCATTTGATAAGGGCAAATATCCCGAGCTACTCGCTAAATTTAATACAGCTCTTGAGGAGATGAAAAAAGACGGAAGCTACGAAAAGCTTTTGGAAAAGTATAATTTAAAATAATCCGCAAAATTTAGGCGCAAATTCCTCTTGCAGAATTTGCGCCGCCTAAGAGGAATCCTATGAAAAAGATATTTTTAGCACTTGCGATTTTGCTCTGCACGCAAAGCTTTGCGGAGCAAAAAGACAGATACGGCATCGCTGCGTTTGCAGGTCTTGGCAATGACGGCAGAAGCTTCGTTTTTACTTTCAGAAAGGCTCAAAAAGATCGTTTCTTTCCCTGCGACTTAAAAAATTTAAACATAATCGCCGCGGGTGCTTCTAGGTGCATAACGGACGCTAAGGAGCTAAAGAAATTCGACAAAGAATATAAAAAAGCTCTCGAGTCTGTGATAAAACCCGGCAAGCGCTACTACGTAAATTTAATCGATCGCGGCAATGACGCCTATGTTTGCGACGCAAGCGATCCTAAAAGCAATCTGCGATTGGATCTAGTGGCAGCAGGGTTTGCCGTTCCGACAACCGACGATAGCGAACTACTTTTAAAAGCCGCCGAGGAGGCCAAAGAGGCTAAGCGCGGAATGTATAGCGCAAAATTTTGGGATGTTACCAACTGCATCCTAAACGGCGTGCCGATGCCGAAAAAGATAGATGAGTGAAATTTACGCGCTTAGCGACGATGCCTTAACGCCGCCGCAAACTATCTTTTCGCAGATAGATGAGATTTTACGCTGCGGCGTAAAGCTCGTGCAGTACCGCAGCAAGCTCGCCGCGCAGGATGAAGCTTTAATCCGCTCTCTCATCGGTCTTTGTGAGGATTACGGCGCCAAACTCATCATCAACGACGATGCGACGCTTGCCAAAAAGCTTGGCGCGCACGGCGTGCATATCGGCAAGGACGACGGCGAGACGGCGCAGGTGCGCGAGTTTTTAGGTGCGGATAAGATCATCGGCGTTAGCTGCTACGCTGGTCTTGCTCGCGCGCAAAAGGCCGAAGCGCAGGGCGCTAGCTACGTAGCCTTCGGCTCGCTAAGGCGCAGCAAGACAAAACCTAATGCGCTGCTTTGCCCCGATGCGCTCGTGCAAGAGGCGCGAAAATTTTTAAATCTCCCAATCGCCGTAATCGGCGGGATAAGCTTAGAAAATTTAGATGAAATTTTAGTCCTCAAGCCCGATTATATCGCTATGGTAGAGGCGATCTACAGACCCGCTTCAATTACGCAGAATTTAGCAAATTTAAAGGAAAAAATGGATGAATATATTTGACGCCGTGATTTTAGGCATCGTCGAGGGGCTGACGGAGTTTCTGCCCGTAAGCTCGACCGGGCACATGATCCTGGCCGCAAAACTGATGGGTTTGCAGCAGACCGACACGCTTAAATGCTTCGAGGTCGTTATCCAGCTAGGCTCGATCCTAGCGGTCGTCGCGATGTTTTACAAGCGGCTTTTGGTCGATTTTAAGCTCTGGTGCAAACTTATCGTGGGCTTCATCCCCACTGCAGCGATCGGCTTTTTGCTCTATAAAAGCATCAAATCTCTATTCGCGCCACAGACCGTCGCCTACGCGCTGATCGGCTGGGGCGTTATTTTTATCGCGGTCGAGCTCTTTCGCAAGGTGCGCCCGAGAGAGGACGAGCTAGAACATCTGGATCAAATCTCATACGTTCAGGCCTTCATCATCGGGCTTTCGCAATGTTTTGCGATGGTGCCGGGTACTTCGCGCAGCGGCGCTACCATCATCGCAGGGCTTTTGTGCGGGCTAAGCAGAAACCTAGCCGCGCGCTTTAGCTTCCTACTCGCGATCCCTACGATGTTTGCGGCGACTTTTTACGACACCTATAAAAATTTAGACACCTTCGCGCAAAACTCCGCTAATATCACAACCTTTCTCGTAGGCGGCGTAGTGGCGTTCGTAGTGGCGCTTGCGGCGATCAAGCTATTTCTAAGCTTCGTCTCGAAGTTCGATTTCATCCCGTTTGGAATTTATAGAATTCTAATCGGCGCCATCTTTTTCATCTTCGTTTTTTAAACGCAATCATCAAAGGAATTTCATGAGCCTAGCAAAAAATATCGGCGCATTTTTAAAAGACAGATTCAGCCTCCTATCGGTATTCGGCGGCGCGGTGCTAAACGCATACACGCTAGTTTTGGTATTAAATTTAGCGCTCGGGCTGCTTCTTATCGCGCGCAGCGGCGAGCTGCTCTCTGCGCAGGCGCTGTTTTTTGCGGCATCTGCGATCTGCGGCGTGACGATACTTTTTTTCGCGCTTTACGCGCTTAGCTTTTACAGCGCCAGGCTATATAAAATTCTCGCCTTTGCGCTTCTGGCGATAAACGTAATCTTTGCGATCGCTCAGATTTTTTTGATCTTTAGCCTGGAGCTTACCTACTCGCACGGCACGCTGGACGCGCTAGTGCAAACGACGCCCAAGGAAGCCTTTGAGTTCGCGCACGCGTTTTTAAATTTTAAGCTTATCGCGGCTTTTTTGGCGCTTTTAATTTTCGTCTTCGCTGCCCTTAGACTTAGAGTGAGCCAGCGAGCACGGATGAAGCTATGTCGCGCGATAAAGCTAGCCTTTCTGCTTAGCTTGCTTGTTTTTATCGCACATGCGGCGTTTAAAAGCTACGTAGCCAAAAGCTCGAAAATGCGCGCCAGCATCATAATCGCGCTAAATAAAATTCCGATTTACAACTTTGCTTTCGTTACGAAGGATTATTTCGGCGCCGATTTTAAAAGCGTGCGCGAGCTACAAGCGGGATACCAAAGCATTTACGCCTCGCATTCGCATAAAACCGCGCCAAACCGCATCTCAAACGTCGTTTTTATTATCGGAGAGAGCCTGCAGCGAAATTTCATGAGCCTATACGGCTACTATCTGCCCACCACACCGAATCTGCAAGCGCTTGAGCAAAGTGGAAATTTAATCGCCTTTAGCGACGTCGTCTCGCCGGGCGCCAAGACCAACGACGTGTTAAAATACGTGCTAAATTTCGGAAATTACGAGAGCGAAAAGCAGCGCCCGTGGAGCGCCAACCTCGACATCGTAAATCTCGCACGGCTGGCAAACTACGAGACCTTTTGGATCAGCAACCAGGAGCGCTACGGGCAGTGGGCGGTCGCAAGCGGCGCGAGCGCGCAGATGACGGATCACTCGGACTTTACGAATCAAATCCCGGTTTACAAATACGCCTACTCGCTCGACGAAGTTATGCTTCCTAGCATAAAAAATTTCAAATCGGGCGCGAGAAAATCGCCCCTTGCGCGCAAGGACGAAAGCTCCGCCGCAGAGGTAAATGGTACGCAGAAAAAGGATAAATTTTTCATCCTTCATCTAATGGGCTCGCACCCAAGCTACGAGTTTCGCTATCCGAAAAGCTTTGCTAAATTTAGCGCCGCGGATATCTCGCGCGAGCCGCTTGATGAGGGGCAGAAAAAAGAGCTTGCGCACTACCTAAACACCGTGGCCTACAACGATTTTATCGTAAGCGAAATTTATAAAATTTTTGCGAGCGACAACACGCTGATAGTCTATTTCAGCGACCACGCCCAGAGCCTTTATCAGTACCGCGGCAAGCTGATCCATGGCGGCATCAACCGCTTCACGCTCGAAATTCCGCTGATTTTCATGGCGTCGGATAAATTTAAAGAGCAAAACGCTGATCTTTGGACGCGCATCGCGGCAGCCAAAGACAGGCCGTTTTTAAACGACGATCTTATCCACGCGATCGCGGAAATTTTAGAGATGACCGAGCTGCCCGAGTACGATCCCGCTCGCTCGGTGATAAACGCCGATTTCAACGCCTCGCGTCCGCGCATCATCGAGGGGGTCGATTACGATAAAGTTTACAAGCTGCAAAAGGAATTTGGCGAGTAAATTTAGTGAAATTTTGCGCCTTTTGGCTGCGCAGAATTTCGCTTCTTAAAATTTGCGCTCTTATCGCAAGCGCTCGCGTCTTAATTTAGCTTTCAGACGAGCGCGCCAATTTTCACCGCCACGGGCTCTGCGGTAAAATTTCTCGCCGCGGAAATTTGCCAGCAAAACTCGGCTTTGTAAAATTTCAAAATTTGCGGCTAAATTTCACGGCGCAGAATTTTCCATGCGTTCACGAAATACAAAAATTGCGAAGCTCATTCGAATAGCGAAATTTTGAAATTTCGGAATTTGGCGGCGTTAAAATTTATCCGCGCGGCACGGAATTTTGCCGCTAAAATTTCACGGCGCAAAGCTCCTCAGCACAAAATTTACCGCCAGAATTCAGCTCGTAATTTAAAATTTCAAAATTCTAAGCCGCGAAATTTTATGCCGAAGAATTTCACGCCCCAATCGGCGCGGAGTATCTGCTGCCTGAGCCGCGCATAAAATTTTACGCTACAAAATTCCACCGATAAAATTTTATGTCGCAAAATCCCACGCCGTGCAATTTAAAAGCGGCTCTTGCTATAAAATTTCGCGAGCTCAATTTATACTGCCGCAGCGATATTTGCCCGCTACGAAGGTGATTTTATCGCGAATTTTAGCGATCTGTCTTAGCGCCTCCGCTAAGAAATCCACGTCGCTTTCGTCATGGATGAACGAGAAACTAGCCCGCACCCAAGCGGGTTTGCGCGACATTTCGGTATCGGGTTGCAAGCCGAGCAGATCAAAGCCGTAAGGCGCGGCGCAGTCGCATCCTGCGCGAGTCTGGATCTCAAATTTCTGCCCGAGCACTCCGGCTAGCGCGTCCGCGCCAAGCCCTTGCATATTAAAAGCAAAGATCGGCACGCGCGGCGCGGTGAGATTGCCGTAAATTTCAATCTCGGGGATTTTTGAAATTTCGCTTATGAAGCGCCTGCAAATCGCTTCTTCACGCGTCTTGATCGCCTCTAGCCCCGCGCTTTTGCGAAGCTTTAGGGCAAGATAAGCTCGCACCAGCGCGATGATGCCCGGCGTGCCCGCCTCCTCCAAGCGTTCCTTGTCGATTATAAAGCGCTGCGTTAGGGCGTCTGCGTATTTGATCGTGCCGCCTCCCGCGAATGTCGGCTCCTCGCCGCACAAAAGCTCCTTTCGCACCGCCAAAATCCCGCTAGCGCCCACGCCGCCCAAAAGCTTGTGCGCGCCGAAAAACATACCGTCGCAAAAGCCAAGATCTACGTTTTCGTGCGCGATGAGCGCGCTAGCGTCCACAAACAGCCGCCCGCCGTGCGCTTTTAACATCAAGTAAGCGCGCTTGTAATCAAGCTTTAGCCCGCTTGCGTTCGATGCCGCGGTAAGTACACCGTAAATTTCGCGCCCTTTGTTTGCGGATAGAATTTCACTCAGCCGAGCAAAATCCATCAGCCCGCTTGGATCCAGCGGCACGCGCACGACCTCGCAAAGCCCCTGTCTTAAGCTGATTTCCACGGAGTGATGCTCAAAAGGCGAGATGATGAAAAGCGGCAGCTCTTTTAAGCTCTCGCGCCGCAAACTGAGCCTATCTCGCGTTGCTGGCGGCAGGTAGATGCCTAAAATTTCCCAAAGCTTCTTAATCGCCGCGGTCGCGCCAAATCCGCACGAGATCAAATAGTAGCGCTCTTCGCAGCCTAGAAGCTCTTTGATTTTGGCCCTTGCGTTTTCGTAGTAATCGCTTGTAATCTCGGCGCTCGCTCCGCCTGCGGAGTGGACGTTGGCATATGTTGCAAGCACGCGCTCGATCTCCGCTTCTATAGGACGATACGCAAGGCCCGAGGCGGCGCAATCGAAGTATTTGACCCCCTCTTTTAAGATGATATTTCCTTTGATCGTTTCAAAATCCAAAGCGCGGCTCCAAAATTTTTGCAAATTATATCCAAACTCGCTAAAATTACGCCCGCAAGGAGGGCGAAATTTACGAGTTAAAAGACACGGCGCGAAATTTAGGCGATGTTGGTATCGACGCGATTTTGCAGTTTCATTTCGTATTTGACGAGATCGGCTGTATAAGCGGCTACGCAGACGTTTTCGAAGCGATCGAAAATGAAATTTTGCTCTGCTTTGAACGTCTCGGCGAGCGCTTTAAATTCGGTGGCGAGTACGAAGAGCAGATCAAAAAGGCGCTGATGAAATTCGCTAGAAGCGACCGCAAAAAAATAGGAATTTCAAAAATCTTGCCGCGGTTTACGGCGCAAAAAATCACCGCAGATCTCATAAACGCGAAGTTTCTAATCACCGAAAAATCAAGCGAGCAAAGGGCGCAAAAAGAGCGCAAAAATGACCGCCTCCCGCGCGCGCTACGCCGCTACCATATCACTGACAAAGTCCATTTTAGCAGCAACTTTGCGAGGTTTTGGTTTAGATTTATCGAGCCGAATCTGCCCGCGCTACGTCTGGGCGAGATAGGGCGCGTGCTAAGCCTAATCAAAGCGGATTTCAACGCCTACGCGGGGCTCGGGTTTGAAATTTTAAGCAAAGAGCTGCTCGCGAAGTATTTAAATTTAGAGATTTCGCAAATTTCAAGCTTCTGGAACAAAGAGGTCGAGATCGATATCTACGCGAAATTTGAGAGCTTTTGCGTCGCGGGCGAGTGCAAATACAAGGAGCGAAAAATTTCAAAAAACGTGCTAAACGAGCTCATACTCAAATGCGAAAAAGCACGTCTCGCGCCCGATCTGCTCGCGCTGTTTTCCAAAAGCGGCTTTAGCGGCGAGCTACAAAACCTAAAAAGCGATAAAATTTTACTCTTTTCGCTCGAGGATTTTAAAATTTTACTTTGAATACGGACGTAAAATAAATGATTATAAGGGAATTATCATGAAAAATAGGGTCTTGGCAGTATCGTTAGGCGTGCTTTTGAGCTTAAGCTTGGCTGGATGCGATAGGGGAGAAATAGAGGATATTCAAACGGAGGATTTTTATGCCGCCAATCCGGATAAAGCAAAAAGCGTCTCCGAGGCGTGCGCCCTAGCCGATCTATCCAAAGAATCGGCAGAGATTTACGACAACTGCGAACGAGCCGTCATGGCGTATTTTAAAATCTATTATAATAGCGTGATGCAAGCAGCATCAAGGCAAGAGGTAAAGGCGCAAGATGAAAAATACAAAGCTATGTGCGAGCGCAAAGAGGTGCGAAATACGGAATTCGACGTGGAATGCTTTCTGTCTTTAGCTACCACAAATTTGCCGATAAACTCTACAAGACCCAAAAATAGGCTGATTTATCTACTGGAGGAATGTAGAGGCGATGCAGTTAGCCCAAAATGTAGGCTTTTAAAAAAGGAGATAGAATTTTTCACTAAAGCCCCCAGAATGAGTAAAGAAGAGGTCTACGAGGCATTATCGAAAAAATTGCAAATCGTGATAAAAGACTATATTGATTTTTACGTATCGCAAGGTAGATTCGACGAAAATCCAGACAAGATGACAAGCATGACGGTCGAGCAGATAGCTCCGAATTCAATTAGCTTAGGCACGACGAGCTATGTCAGTTGCTTTACTATAACCGCAATCGATACGGGCAAAAACGCTAGTTTGGAGATACGAAAAGGCGCAAGCCAAAATTATGAATTCTGCATGCAAACATATAAATTGCCCGAAGTCACAAAAATTCTAAATGAAAACGGCGGCGTTATTAAGCTTAGATAGCAAAATTTTATATTTTCAAATTCCATTACAAAGCCTTAAAGGCTTAATTTTAAAGCGGCGGAATTTTGTGAAATTTCAGCTTGCGCGGACGACTGCGCTGCGCGCGACTTGCACTACCGCAAGCAAACTCGCGCTGTCCGCGCACAAACCCCGCGCCCTAAATTCCGTAAATTCAGACTATTTTTTCACCTTAATCACGTATGGGACTGATTTGATCACGCCTTTGGAAAAGAGCGTCTTGGTGTCCGCGTATACGGCGTCAAGCTCGGCTTTTGAGACGTCCGCATCGCTTACCTGCACATCCTTGTCGTAGTATTTCTCGATCACGTCGATCGCACCCTTTTGATCGCTCGGCGAGAGGGCTTTTAGCTGCTTTAAAACCAGCGCCGATTTGATAAACGCGCTCTTGCCGTGCACCGGCGCAAAGATCAATTTTACGTTGCTGTTGCGAAGATACTTCGTGATCCTCTTCATCTCCTCGGCGCAATACGGACACTCCGGATCGCCCACGATGTAGGTCACGTAGGGATTATTTTTATCAAAAGACTCGATATAAGCAAATCTCGCCGGATTTATGCTTTTTAGTAGCTCAAGTGCGGCGGCATCTCTGGCGTCCTTTAAAATTTGAGTTCTCATCTTAAACAGCGCCGCATCCGCCCCGTCTGCAAGCTTAGGATCCTCCGTTACCGCCACTAGACTTTTGCCGTCGTCGCTAGCCAAAAACGCCTCTTTTTTATCGCCCGAGCGGACGATCAGCAAATTTAGCCCATTTAGCGAGTTTAGCTTGTCGATCGAGATGAGCTGAGCGTTTTTATCATTTAGACTTTGCTTTAGGTTTTTTACAAACTCCGCTTCGTTCGCATTCGCGCCAAGCGCAAAAGCCGCACACGCAGCCAAAACGTAGATGATTTTTTTCATAGCTTCTCTCCCCTTAAAATTTCGCCAATTATATCAATTTAAAATAAAATTTGTTATAATCGCGCCTCATTAATTTAAGGAGAAATTTATGGCTTATTCAATGGGCGATCTAAAAAAAGGTCTAAAAATCGAGGTGGACGGAATTCCGTTTAAAATCATAGAATACCAACACGTAAAACCGGGAAAAGGACCTGCTTTCGTGCGCGTTAAAATAAAATCTTTCATTGATGGCAAGGTGCTTGAAAAGACCTTCCACGCAGGCGATAAATGCGAGGCGCCGAATCTTGAGGAAAAAGAGATGCAGTATCTCTACGACGACGGCGAGGCGTGTCAGTTCATGGATACCGATAGCTACGAACAGATCGCGATCAGCGACGAGGACGTGGGCGAGGCGAAAAAATGGATGCTAGATGGCATGATGGTAAATATAATGTTTTACAACGGTAAAGCGATCGGCGTGGATGTACCGCAGGTGGTGGAGCTTAAGATCGTAGAAACTGCGCCAAATTTCCGCGGCGATACGCAGGGCAGTAACAAAAAGCCCGCCACGCT
Organism: Campylobacter sp.; assembly: GCF_019423325.1. NCBI lineage: Bacteria > Pseudomonadati > Campylobacterota > Epsilonproteobacteria > Campylobacterales > Campylobacteraceae > Campylobacter > Campylobacter sp. The sequence continues at coordinate 320,190 of NZ_JAHZBQ010000003.1, forward strand.
TGAGACCGGCGCCGTGGTACAGATCCCATTTCACGTGCTCGAAGGTGAGGTCATCCGCGTTGACACCGTCCGCGGCGAGTATATCGAGCGCGCAAATAAATAATCCCCCCCCCCTGTTTTTGCGAAATTTTGATTTCGCAAAAATTTCCTCTTTCTTTTGAAATTTATAAACTCCGAGCGATAAAATTTAAACCGCGATCGTCGCGTAAATTTTGATTAAAATAGCTTTTCAAATTCGCCAAAATGCGGGATAATTTAGTTCAAATTTTACGCAGCGCTGATTTTGGCAAAATTTAAAATAGCTTTACGATTAAATTTACGGATATGAAATTTGAGTATAAAAAACGCCCGAAAGCAAACCTTGCGACCCACTTTCGGGCTTTGAGCTAGGCTGCAACTTTAATTAGATTTAAAATTTCACCTTCACTTGGGAAACGAGGCTTAGCAAAATCTTTATTGAAGAAAAGCTTTCTGCCGTCAACTTCTACTAGAAAGTCTCCGCTGCCACCAGGGACCAACTCGACAACTGCATCCTTATAGACGCTTGTTATTTCATCTCTCACACGGAGAGCTTGCGGTCTATAAGATCAAGAATTACAATAAGTAATTACAACCTTCATCTTTATTCCTTTCTAAAAAAGTGCCACATTGTAGCCAAACTAGCTTAAATTTTAATATAAAGGCTCAATTTCATGCGCCTCAGCATTTAAAATTTATGAGCGAAATTTCGCAGTTTGCAAAGCCCTAAATTTCGCTGCTGTGAGCCCAAGACTAGTCCTCAAATTTTAAAATTTCATCGTAGCAGAGATAAAAATCGCAGCCGTGCGCATGGAATTTCTTATCGCCGTGAAAGTGCCCGAAATACCACCGCTCAGGCCTTACGAGCTCAAAGATCTGCTCTAAATATTCAGACGTTTTATCGGGAGTGCTTTTGCCGCACCAAAGGTACTCTTTTAAAAATTTCATCGCAAACCCCGGCGCCGTGTGGCTCAGTACCGCATCGATCCGTCCGCCCACGGCGATGAAATCGCGCGCATTTCGTATCGCACAAGCAAACTCCTCCTCGCTCGGAATTTCGCGCGCCCACCAGCTAAGCCCCGGTATCCGATGCGCCTTATCGACGCTAAGCGCGCCGCCGAAGCATAAAAAGTGCCGCCCCGCGATCTCGTAAATTTCGCCGCGCCGTAGCCAAAAAATATTCTCGCCGCCCACGCCCACGGTGCCGCCAAATTTCCGCTCGCGTGGCAGCTCATCCAGCATATCGAAATTTTCGTGGTTGCCGTCTATGAAAAGAAGCGTGGCGGGAAAATATCTTTCTATATTTTTGCGCGCCATAAACTCATCTATCCGCTCGCTCCAAAACAGCCCGAAATCTCCGAGCACGATGACGAAATCATCGGCGCTAAGTCCGCCCGCAAAGGCTTTGTTTGTTATTTTACCGATCTCGTTTATTCCGTGCGTATCGCCGCAAAGATATATCATGTTCCTCTCCTTTAATCTGGCTGCCGCGCTTTGCCGCAGCCCGTGCGAATGAAATTTGAAGCGCTAAATTTACGCGGCACACACCGCACAGACCTTTTGCCCCTAGCCGTAACCACATAAATTTAATCCAAATTAAAAGCGTAAATTTGGGCGACATATTTTAAAAGCACAGGTATCAAGCCTATCGACGCGTAAATTTAAAGCCGCAGCTTCTGATTTAAATTTCGCGGCGCGGATCTAAGCAGCGAAATCCGAGCAAGCGTAGCTTTGCTTGCTGCCGCTAAATTTTAAATTTAGCAACGGACTTTGTAAATTTATAGCGAACCACGTGAATTTAGCGGCGGATTGTGCAATTTCCACAAAGAGCTTTGTAAATTTTCACAGCGAACTTTGTAAATTTCGCAGCTAGCCACCTAAATTTAAAGATTAAATTTAAAGCCTGCCGCGCAATTTCGTCGCCAGTGCTGCGCCAATTTTTTCGTAGCCCTCTTTTTGCAAGTGGATTTCGTCGGGACGGATCAGCCCACGCTCACGCCAGCCGCGCCAGCCGCCATCCTCGTCCATAAGACCGGCTATGTCGTAAAACATCGCCCCTTCGTCTCGCGCTAGATGCGCTAGCACCTCCGCAGCGCGTGAGGCGTTTGGCACTTTAGGGCTTCGCGGCGGTGCTACGAGCAGGATTTTTGCACCAGGAGCTGCGGAGCGGACGGAGCGAAGCAGCCCACGGACGCTTTGGTAGAATTTTTGCTCGTCAAATTTCGGATCCATCGCATCGTTTGTGCCGTAAGCGATGACTACGAGATCGTATCTAAGTCCCGAAAAATCCCTACCAAAGGCATCTGCACCCCATTTTTCGTAGAGGTTGCTAAACGCGCCGTTGCTCGCACAAGAGTCTGCAAAGCGCGCGTTTTTGCGGTAAATTTTATATCCTCCAAGCTCTGCTCCATCACGTAGCGATCGAATTTCGATCGGAAATCTAAGTCGCAGCTTAGAATACTCCCATTTCTGCGGCACTTCTTGCGAAATATACGCGCTTAGCCCGCTTGCATCGCGTACGCGAAAAATCTCGCCGCTCTGATCCGATTTATGTAAAATTTCGACGTAAAAATCGCCGCTAAGCTGCTTTAGCTCCAGTCGCACATTAGCGCCCTTTTTGCCGGTAGCGATCACTCCGCATAACGGGAAATCGGGATCTTGCTCGGTGCGGGATGAGATTATATTAAAGCCGCTTTGCTTAAATTCTATATTTTCACTTTTGTGGTATTTAGGCATCATTGCAGGCACGAAGCCGACGCTATTTTGCACGAAAAAGCCGTGCCTGAAAGCATCTATCAGCGCATCGCTTCCTAAATGCGAATCGCCAAAAAATTTCACTCCAAAGCCCGCAGAGCTTTTTGCGTTTGCCGCGCATCCGCCTAATAATGCGGCAAATAAAATCACTATAAACTTACTCAACTTCAATCCTTGATAAAATTTCTTTTGCTACCGCTTCGCAACCCTCTTTGCTCATATGAATGCCGTCGTCTTGACGCACGCGCACGAGCTTCGAGCCACTTTGCAGATAGGTTTTATAGGCGCCTTTTTCGCACACCAGCGGGGTTGTTTGCATAAAATACCCGCCAAGCGCCATACTCGCGTCGGCATATATTTGATTTAGCAGCTGCGTTTTCTCCTCAAAGTCTGGCTTTTGCATACACGGCATCGCAAGCCACAGCACTCCCGCACCGTGCGAGTGCGCCGTATCGTAGATCTCGCGCACCCTTGAGGCGTAAAACTCCCGCCAGCGCGGCGTTTTAATGCCATAAGTTTTACCTCCCGCGCGGTACTCCCAGACGTCATTGGCGCCCAGCAGCACGACTACGAGCTTAACGCCGCCATTCTCTCTAAGCGCAGTATCGAGCGTCTTTTGCCAGTCGAAAGATTTCTTGCTCGCAAGCCCCGTAGATTGCTTGCTAAGATCGATCACCCTCAGGCTTCGCTTCGGGAAAAATTTCTTAGCATTCATCCCCACGTATTGCATCAGACTATCACCCATAAAAAGCACCTCATCGCCTGCATTTAGGCGGATTTTGCCATCGTCGCTAAGCGAAATTTTAGCATCAACCTCCACGGAGCCTTGCGTCGTTAAATTCTGCTCCAAGGCCTGCGGAGCGGGAAGTTGAGAATCGGAATTCTCGCCGCTTTGCAAGGTTGCGCTTGCCGTGACGGAATTTTGCGACGCAGAGGAGCTGTGCGGCACAGAGCTTGTTGTAGTCTGGCTTTGTGACACGGAATTTTGCGAAGTAGAATTTTGAGGGATGGAATTTTGTGCGTAAGGCTCCTGCGCAGAATCGCGCGTTTTTAAATGATGCGTAGAATTATTTAAGGCAGAATTCTTCGCGGCATGGGCTTGCGGCTTGCTACCTTGCGACTTAACGCTTTGCGAAGCATCGTGATCTCGCGCCCCCATACTTTGCAAAGCTTGATTTTCCGCCATACGATCTTGCGCAGGTTTTTTAAAATTTTTGCTTCCGCTATGCGGACTTGCGTCCTCATCCTTGCTAATGTCCTCGCCTTTGATACGCTGCTCTAGCTTATCTGCGCCATTTGCAATCTTTTCGTAGATCTCTCTACCTACGCGAAACGGCGAGCGGCGCAGCCATTCTTCTAGCCCAAAGTCATCGTGAAATCGCTGCTCCAAATAATAAAGCAGCGAGCCTTGCATAAAAAATGCCGAGAAAAGCAGCGCAAAAAACAAAGTCGAAACAAACCTAAGCATCTAAAATCCTGCGTAGATGAAATTTGGAATTCCGCTTGGCATCAGCGCGAAAATCAGCGTGAAGATCATGCCGAGCACGAGAGCTTTAGGTAAAAACGGCAGCTCGGCAAAAAGCACGATCAAAGTATCTTTAAGAGCTGAGATTTTAGGATAAACAAAAATCCCTGCTAAAATCACCGCAAGCACCGCTAGCTCACCAATATCTCCGAAAGCTCGTGCGCGGGTAAAAGCGCTCAAAATCGCCGCCGCATCTGGCAGGGAATTGGCGAAAAAAATCCAAGCGAAACTTACAAAAATATAGGTGCAAAAAAGCGCTAAATGCGGATTTAGCGACTTTACGCCTACTTTGGCAAGACATTTTAAAAATACAAGTGCTGCTCCGTGCAAAAGCCCCCAAATCAAAAAATTTAATCCCGCGCCGTGCCAGATGCCTGATAGCGCAAACGCGATTAGCAAATTTACGCAGGTGCGCGCAAAGCCATTGCGCGAGCCGCCGAGCGGGATATAAATATAATCGCGTATAAATGTGGATAAGCTGATATGCCAGCGATCCCAAAACTCGCCTAAATTCTTAGCCGCATAGGGCATATTAAAATTCTGCGGCAGCTTAAAGCCCATCGCAAGCCCAAGCGCCCGCGCCATATCGATAAAGCCGCTAAAATTCGTATAAAGCACCACGCCATAAAGTAGCAGTGCAGCTAGAATTTGCGCCGCGGAGGACTCAGGCTCGTCGCCGTAAACGCCTGAAATCACATCGCTATAATACGCGCCCAAATAGCCGCTAATAAGCAGCAGCTTAACTAAGGCAAAAATTATAAGCACATAAATTTCATCGGCATTGCCAAAGTGCTTGAAGCGATCAAACTGTGGCAGTACTGGCTCTACGCCCTTGGCAGCGCTAGCGCGCCCGATAGGGCCCATTACGACGCTAGGGAAAAACGCTAAAAAGCACGCCAAGCTCAAAAAGCCCTGCTCACCGCATTCGCGCCTATAAACCGAGACGAAATAGGTGATCGACATGAAAACATAATATGAAATTCCAAGCGGAAACGCCACGCTATCGACGGCACCTAGGTGCAGCGCGGCAAGCGCGGCATTGAAAAACTCCCTGACGTAGCCGTAATATTTAAAAAATGCGAGAAAAAATAAGCCGCCAGCAACTGCCGCAAGCATCACTGCACGCGCCTTCGCAGTGGGTAGTGGGAGCTGCTTTGCTATGCCAGCTTGTTTTGCTGCGCTCATCTGCTTGGCTGCCGCTTTACGCGAGAGCTTTTTCTTGTGCGAAGACTGCTTTGCGGGCGGGATGGCTTTCGCAACTACGCGATTAGCGCGCGCGATACACATCCCTGCAAAATATACGAAGGCACTATAGGCTGCAAGCACCAGCGCAAAACGCGGATTTATGGAGCACATAAAGCCGTAGCTTGCCAGCAGGATCAGGATTTTTTGCGCGAAAATATGATTTTTGAGCGTCCAATAAACGATTAAAAACGCTAAAAAAGCGAGGACAAACTCGGGCGAAAAAAATGTCATTCAATCTTTCCAATTTAAATTTTTAAAGCTCTTGCGGCTTTTAAACGCTCGCGGCGCAAGATTTATACGAAGCGAAAAAGCTTTTTTAAATCGCTTGCAACGCGAGATTTTATGCACAGGTGCGGCATTACGCCGTTAAATGCGCGAATAAATTTAGCATCCAAATCTTTAGATTCATGGACAGCTTGCATGCGAGCCCTTGCCACGTGAGCAAAATTCCACCACAATGGCAAAATTTTAAACGCAAATGAGGGCTCGACGCACAAATAAAATTTTTAAACGCGCCGAGCGGTTTGCATCAAATTCTTACAAAACCTCGCAAACGCAGTCTCGCAGGTTCTACCCGCAGGATTTAAAAATAAGCGCCTTTTGAAATCATGTTATATAAATTAGACGCGCGATGCCGCTAAAATCCTACGAAATGAGATGAGCCACACTTCATCACAACTATGAGGGCTGAAATTCTACAAAGCAAAATTTTAAAAGCCAAAAATTTTGCAGCGATAATAGAATTCCGCCCGTTAAAATCTGTCGCGCAAAATTATTAAGCAAAATCTCACTTTAAGGCGCAATAGAAATCATCTAAAAGCTGCGCCTTATAAGCCAAAGTCATGGCTTTTAATTTTTACTGCAAATTGCAGATCTGCGCCTCCATAAAGGCTCTTTTAATTTTATGGTAACGCAAACGCGCCTTGCGTCAGCCTCGCTCTTTCGAACAAAACGCAAGTTAAAATCAATGAGCTTCGCATCGTAAAATTTTGGCTCTAGACTCGGATTTAGCGCGACAACGCAACTTCAGGCTAGCTAGGCAAAATTAGTCGTAAATTTAATGCGGCTACATAGATTTTGACTTGGCTGAAATTTAACCTAGCAGAGCCAAATCTCGCTTCGCAATCCAGCCATTCTAACGAGATAATGTAAATTTTAATTTGCAATTTAAAATTTCTAGCGCAACGATACCGGCTTTGGCTCGCGTTTTGCAATTCTAATCTAGCGGCACAAACAGTTCATAAAACGCCGCGTAAAATTGCAAATTTCAGCATTTTTTATTCGGCTGGCTAGGTTTGTGTGCACAAGGGATCAATTTGCAAGAATTTAAAATTTTATCTCTTGCCCCAGCCCGCCTTCAAGGCAATCGCGATAAAATTTACGCTCCTCGTCTCAAGCAAGCAAGCAGTTGCAATGAAATTCTAAGCTATCAGTCGAGATGAAATTTTACGCCGAATTTTAAAAAAATCCCGAACTTGCCTAACTGCGAAATCAGTAAATCTTGCGCGAAATTTCATATTGCTGCATTACTTAGCGGCTATCAAATATGCTTGCCAAGCGGACGCAGTGAAATTTCGCACTGCCCTTTAATGCTCGTTCGAAGTAAAATTTCGCGCAGATGTTTTAACGGTCCATATTCGAAATAAACGTTTCACATAATTCTATCGCAAAACGGCTGCCGGACGGGATTCTGCTCGGCAGCAAAGTCTCTTTTGCGCTAGATTTACTCCCCTGCGCGGATGATCCTTACCGCTTCGACCATATTTTTTAAGCTAGGGCGAACTTCTTCCCATTTGCGGGTTTTTAGACCGCAGTCCGGGTTGATCCACAGCTGCTCTTTAGGAAGCACCTCAAGCAGCGCGCGGATCTGGCTTACGAGCTCCTGCACACTAGGAATTCGCGGGCTATGGATGTCGTAAACGCCCGGACCGACCTCTTGCTTATAACCGACCGATTTGAAAACTCGAAGCAGCTCGTTGCCACTGCGAGCAGTCTCGATGCTTATGACGTCGGCATCCATCGCCTCTATCGTTTTGATTATGTCGTTAAACTCCGAATAGCACATATGTGTATGGATCTGCGTGTGAGCGCTTGCGGCGCTGACGGCGAGCTTAAAGGCACTAACGGCAAATTTTTCGTATGCAGGGACGTTTTCAGATCTAAGCGGATAGCCCTCTTTAAACGCCGCTTCATCCACCTGAACGATCTTGATACCTGCGTCTTGCAGATCCGAAATTTCATCGAAAATCGCGAGCGCAAGCTGTTTTACGATCTGATCGCGAGGCTTATCGTCGCGTACGAAGCTCCAGTTCATCATCGTAACAGGTCCCGTTAGCATGCCCTTCATAATCTTTTTAGTGCGGCTTTGAGCGTATTTGATCCACTCCACGGTCATCGGTTTTGGACGGCTCACATCACCGAAAAGTAGCGGCGGTTTCACGCAGCGGCTGCCGTAGCTCTGCACCCAGCCGTTGGCGCTAAACGCGTATCCGCTCATCTGTTCGCCGAAATACTCGACCATATCGTTACGCTCCGGCTCGCCGTGAACCAGTACGTCTAGGCCAATCTCATCTTGAAATTTGACGCAGTCGTCGATATAGGCTTTGATGTCGCGCTCGTAGGCTTCGCGGCCAATTAAGCCCTTTTTATAGGCGTTGCGAACCTGGCGAAGCTCAGCAGTCTGCGGGAAGGAACCGATCGTAGTGGTAGGTAAAATTCCATATCCTAGCTCTTTTTTCTGCACCTTGATGCGATCCTCGTAGCGATCGGCGCGCTCGAATTTATTTAAATTTGCGGCGCGGCTTTGCACTCGCTCGTCGTGAATTAGAGGCGAGCTAGCGCGAGTTTTAGCGGATTTTTGATTTTCTTTGTAAGCTTTCATGCCGTGTTCGCACATCGGAATTTCAAAGAAGAGATGGGTCAAAATCGAAATTTCGCTTAATTTTTCAACCGCGAAACTTAGCCAGGATATGATCTCGGCGCTTAGCTTGTCCTCGTATTTTAGCGTGAAAGGCACGTGCAAAAGCGAGCAGGAGGTGCCCACATAGATACGCTCCTTAGGCACGTAGGCCTCGATAGCTTTGAGTTGGGCTAGCTTTTTGTCGATGTCGCTCTTCCAGATATTGCGCCCGTCGATCACGCCCGCAAAGAGCACGGTCTTAGCGTCTTTTAAAGCTTGAAGCTCTTTTTTGATATTCTCCTCGCTTGCGTAGACAAAATCGAGTCCGATCGCCCAAACATCGGTCTTTACTATCTCGCGCACGGCCTCGGTCGCATGCTCAAAATAAGTCATAAAGATGATTTTTACGTTGCTTGCAGCCTTGCTTAGGCGCTGATAAACAGGCTCGATCTTTGGCGCTAGCTCCGCTGCGCGATCCGTTACGAAGATCGGCTCATCGATCTGAATTACGACCTCGTTATCAAGCTCGCTAAGAAGCTTTAGCAATTCCTCGTATTTCGCGGCAAGGGCATCTAAATGCGCGAGCGGATCACTTTTGTCGCTTGATTTGCTAAGCGCCAAGTAAGTAATAGGTCCGATTAAATTTATCTTTAGCGCGCAGGAATCCTTAAAATCATTATTTTTCGCGGCCTTGTACTCGCTTAAAATTTTACTAGGATTTAGGCTAAATTCCGTATACGCCGAGATCTCGGGCACGATATAGTGGTAGTTTGTGTTAAACCACTTCGTCATCTCCATCGCGACTGCGTCTTTACTGCCGCGCGCCATCGCAAAATACTGCTCATGCGCCGAAAGAGCCGCAAAGCGCTGCGGAATCACGCCGAAAAGAACACTGGTATCGAGCATCAGATCGTAGTATGAAAAGTCGTTTACGCTAATTAAGCCGCTCCAAGCATCCAGCTGATATTTGATGTTACGATCTTTTAGCTCTGAGGCAACCCGCTCTAGCGCGTCATAATCGCACTTGCCCGCCCAATAGCTCTCCAAAGCCTTCTTTAACTCGCGCTGCTCTCCGATACGCGGAAAGCCCGTAACGTAACTCTTCATCTCTATCCTTTGAGTAAAATTTTGGTATGAAAGTGTTGATTTTATCTAAAATTTCTTTTGACGTCATTAAAATTTTAACCTAATCTCTAAAATGAACGAAATTTTATCCAAAAGCACAGGAGTGGAATTTCGCCGACAAAGCTCGAGATGGAATTTTATTGACGAAATTCTATGAGTTAAAATTTGATGATGGAATTTAAAGACGTTAAATTCATCATAATTTAAACCTCGTCGCAAGATTCTACTAAAACTTAGTAAAGCCTTGCGACGAAGCTAGCCTTACCTGACACTCTGCAAAGCCACTGAGCATCAAGGCTCTATGAAAGCAGTGCAATGCCTCAAAATATGAAAATTCTTAAAATTTATAATTATATCCTGCGTAAACGCCGTATTTTTTACCGTCGTTATCTTCGATATAATCGCCGTCTTTATACCACGCCTTGCTTGCTTTAAAGCCCATTTCAATCTCGCTATTGGAGCCAAACTCATACGCGGTACCTATCTTGCCGCCCAAAATAAAGCCACCCAGCGTATCGTCCGCTCTAACCCAGCCGCCATTGCTATAGTCTATTTTAACTTCAGTATCTAACACCGAAAGCCCAGCGTAAGCGCCTAGGACAAGCTTAAATCTACCGAAAAGCTCCGGCGTAAAATCCGCACCGGCTACGAAATCGTGCGTGCTCCATTTAACCTTTCTTTTCGAATTGGCATTCGAGCTGGAATCCTCGCCCTTAAATCCGTAAAAATACCCGCCGTAAGCTCTAAACGTGCCGAAGTCATATCCGGCTTTAACGCCGATTTGCGGTTGTCCGTCATCAAAACCTGCAGCTTGGTTTTTGAAATTGTATCCGCCCTCGCCGCCTATGAAAAGTCCCTCCGCCATCGCGCTTACTGCAGCTAAAGAACTAAGCAACAATGCTTTTGCAACAAAATTTCTCATTTTTACTCCTTTCGGTGAAATTTCATCTTAATGATAGCGACACGCTTCGAAACCTAGGCTAAATTTAAAGTAAATACATAACATTTACGATTTTTATTGATAAAATTTTGAAGTATTTTCGTAATTTATTTATAACTAGTATAAATTCTAAATCTCAGCATATAGCTTGCATTATAAATTTTATCGCTTAGTAACATACGCTTTGTAAAAGCATAATGCAATAAGAATTTACGCAATATTCCTCTGAATATAAATTTATCTTAATAACTTGTAAATCCGCGCATAATTACTTAAATAAACGGGCTCAAACAGATCTTTATCATAGTTTTCCAGCACAAAAAGTTGGATGAAGGCTGACTCAAATACCTTTTTATCTAAGATTAAAATTCTTTGGTAATCCGGTAAAAATATCACGTAAAGATTAGAATTTTTATCTATCTGCTTAGATAATTTGACGAGCTTGCCGTTTACTTCGCCCACTTGATAATATGAATTAATAGGCATTCTTTTACCGTCATAGATTAGGTATTCAGGATCGACGCTAGGCAGCGTGCATTCATCATTTATTATGATGCTCTCTCCATCTTTACCCATTCTAATATCATAACCCACATGAATAAATGGTGTCCAAGACTCTTTACCTGTTTCTATATCTACAGTAGAAAATTTTAAGATATTAGGCAATATATCTATCATGTGCGGTACAAAATAATAATATATATCCCTAGTTTTCTGTGGAAGATTGAAATTCTTATCACTCAAAGAACTTAAGAATTTATTGATATCGGCTTCGCCATAATCTTTTTGAATTTGATATAGATTTAGTTTAAATTTATCTTCCAGTTTAGGATCAAATTTTTTACCTTGCAACTTTTGTATATATTCTACGTTAAGCCTTGCCATATTAGCAGAGCCTACCTCATCTTTATTAAAGGAAAACGCACTCATAAAAGTATATTCTCCTGCCTGTCTACCTCCGGGATCAGCTACTACTTTTACATCGGAGTAATATCTGATTAAATATCCGTAATCCCACCACGATAGCACATAATCCTCCCTGCTAGCCTTATTTTTTAGCTCCGCAAGAGGCATTATGGAGTCTTTCGTAAGCGTAGGCGCAACTCGGAATTTATAAATAAAATCTATGCTAGGCATTAGCGCTAAACAGGTTAAAATAGCCAACAAAGTACTTCTAAGCCAGGTGCGTATTTCAAAGTAATTCAGCGTGAAATATATAAAATAAGCAAATCCAAGCGCTATCATCGGTGTAGCGTACATTGTAAAGCGAGTTCCACCGAAAAGTGCTAAAACTCCAAGCGCTATCATCGGCAAGGTTAAGATAAACGAACGGAATTTTATCAGCAATAGAGCCAGCCCTCCTACAGCGCATATAAATATAAATAGATGCCCACTAGATTCAAGCACAAATTTTATGAAATTAGCGTTTTCTACCTCATTAACCGTATTTCTAACGCCGTAGAAGTAGAAAATTTCCTCTTTGCTTACATCCTTTAAGATGTATGCTTTAAGCTGCATTGCTATAGGCACAAGTCCGCCGAATATGACGAACGTAATTACGGCGATCGTACCCAAAATCCAAAGAGCTTTTTTGCTTTTATGGCTTGGAATTTTAATCATTAAAAAATATAAAAACGCAATTAGTGCAATCTTAAGCAATAAAATATAGTTTACGATTATTGTCTCACCTTCGTAATACGCGTCAAATTTTATGATCGCTGCAACCATAAGAATAATCGCTTTGTAATTTTCCTCATTGCGTCTATTAAAAATCAAAGTATAGATTAAAAATATCACTATAATCGCCATATTTAGAGAATACGAGCTAGGATACCACCAATCATAAATCACCGTAAAAATGGCAGGTAAAGCAAAGCCGCTCTGCTCGCTTCGCCCTATGAGCCTAATCAAAGCCCATAGCGTTAGCAGCGGCAGAGTAGCATTTAACATATCGCTATCAAAATACCCGCCCAAGGTCCTGACATAATACCCCGGCAGCACGCAAGCAAGTAGTGCCGCGATGATGCCTGCGCCCAGGATCTTATACTCTTTTGCTATCAAAATAATCGGCACGGCCACCAGCGGCGCTAAAAACACGCTCATATAGATCGTAATGCTATTTAGGCTGACGGGTAAAATTTTACTAAGTAAAAATGCCAAAGTAGGGATCGACGCGCCGTACGGGCTAAGATCGCCCTGCTGGTGAAAGCCCGCTATCATATCGCGCGCACCCTCGGCGTTCGCAAAGGCGTCGTTTGTAGTCATGATGAGCTCGTCATCGAAAGAAAACTGCTCAATCCCGCTAGCCCAATATATCCAAAAAAACCTGCACGCCATGCCGAATATATAAACCAGCGTCATGATCAAAAGGATATCCATGCGTGAGCATTCGCCGTTTGTAATTCTAAATTTTTGCATCTTTTTCCTTGATTTGCCGTTTGAAGTACCGAGCGGTAGGGTTAAAATTTGCCTCTACAAATTTTACTCGCTTTATCGCGCCCGCACTATGTTTTTAACGGCATTGTTTAATTTCCGTTTATTATAGCAAAATTTACCTGATTTGCGATGCGAGATGTAGAAATTTATACGACAAATTACTGCGGATGGCGCGAGCAAACCGAAATTTAATCTATTTCGCTCGCGCTATAAAGTATCAAAATTTACGCGATTTAATACGCGTCGCACATAAATTTACAGACGGTTTTCGTGCGCAGATTGAGCATGATCGAGCTTAGGCATCTGCCGTCCTTGTTGCCGCTTAGCAGGCGCACGGCATCGCCCTCTTTCCACTGCGTGCTGTCGCCCTCGATCGTCCTGTAATGCGCGCCGTTAATGACAAGCGACTCGCCACCTTTTAGAGTTTTATCGATCTTCAGGTCGCTTGCGATCTGGTTTAGATCGCCTTTTAGGGCATTTGCGATTAGTTTTTCTTCGGCCTGCTCATGCGTCTTCATCGAGCTTTTGGCAAAGTCCGGCATCTGCAAAGTCTCGGTCTGAGCCGAAGCAAACGCGACCAGCACGCAAACGGCGTAAATTAGTTTCATATTTTCTCCTCGGTTTTTCAAAATTGCGGCGATTATAGCAAAGTTTACTTAAAAATTTCGGTCTAAATTTAGCTAGAGTTTAAATTTAAGAAACCGCCCGTCTGTTTAAAACAGAGCTGAACTCGATGGCAAATTATAAAATTTCGCCGTAATTTAAAATTTACTTATTAAAATACGCCGCGAGCACGCTTAGCCAAACAAACAGCGCTATGATCCAAGACATCACTCGCGGCGTACCCGCCCAAAACGCAGCCCTCATATTGCAACGTAAGAGCAAGCGAGCATCAAAATTTTTACTGACAGAATTTACTCGTTATCAAATAGCGCGCCGAGACTTTGCATTACGGCAGCGACGGGCATCCAGACGGGGCTAAACATAGTTAAAACTGCGTCTTGCGTCTCACCGTTTTTACGCACACTTTCCTCGCTCAGCCTGCCGCTATCAATAAATACTACCGCGTTTAAACTTAACGGCTTAGCAAGCGCATATTTTTTTAGGATCCGATCGCGATCTTTTACGCGCGTAGGAACGCCTAAAATTTTGAAGCTAAATTGTAAAATTTCGCGATCTTTAAAGCCCGTAAAATTTGGATGCTTGTAAAGCACAAGCTGATCTGCTAGCGGCAGGCTCTCGCGATCAAGCCATAACTCAAAAAGTAGCGCGCTTGCGTGAGGTTCATTAAATGCATCCGTAGCGATCGAAATTCTATTTACCTCCACTGCGTGTGGATAGAGCGATTTTAGGTGCTCAAATTCCGCTTTCGCCGCGCGATAATCACTGCTAAATTCGTAGTCGTAAGCGTCACCGATCATTACCGTACGATTTGCCTCTATTTGGATCGCGCGAATTTGCTCCTTGCCTTCAAGCTCTACGGGCGCGGTTTTACTAGCACAACCCACAATGAGAAATAAAAATGCCATGCTAAAAATCAGCGCTTTTAAAATTCGTTTCATATCTACTCCGATAAAATTTTATGCGATTATAGCTAAATTTAAAGCAGCATTCGACGCACGGTATTGTCCCCGATTGAGACGAATTAAAATTTGAGGACGAGAGCGTATATGAAATACATGACTGAGTGAATTTAATTAGAATTTAAACGTAGCAGAATAAGGCGCAGTATTTTTTGCCTAGCTGAGATGAAATTTGATTTTTAAAAGTAAGCTAGGCAGGTAAACTGCTTAGCTGAATTAAATTTGAATGCGATTAAAGATAGGGCGAAGTATCGTGAGATGATTTTAAATGTTTTCTACGTCGCTATGCTCGTAGCTGAATAGAAGAAGTAAATTTCGTCCCAAAACTAGACATGCAATCTGTCGTAGAGCGAAAATTTCAAATCTATTTAAATATACCCACCAGACAAGGTGAAGTATTTTTGCCTTAATCAAGGCGGATTTAAATTTTACGACGGGAGCGTATATGAAATACGTGACCGAGTAAAATTTAAATACAACGCAGAGTAAGGCAAAAAGACAAGCCTTACTATTTTACTTCATACCTCTCGCCCGGTTTCATCTCTATCATCTCCCACGGCAAGCCCTGCTTATTTAGCTCGTCCATGAAAGGCTTGGCGTCGAAATTCTCCATGTTAAAGACGCCTTTTCCGCTCCAAATGCCCTTTGCGACCATCATCGAGCCGATCATCGCAGGCACGCCCGTCGTGTAGCTCACCGCCTGCGCGCCCGTCTCGGCGTAGCAAGCCTCGTGGTCGCAGACGTTATAGATATAGACCTGGCGCTCTTTGCCATCTTTTAAGCCACGTATCACGCAGCCGATGTTTGTTTTGCCCTTCGTGCGAGGACCGAGGCTCGCAGGATCAGGCAACAAGGTCTTTAAAAATTGGATCGGAATTATTTTTACGCCGTTGTGCTCAACCTCGTCGATGCGTAGCATACCGACGTTTTCTAAGCACTTCATATGCGTGAGGTAGCTCTGTCCGAATGTCATAAAAAAGCGGATTCGCTTCAGCCCCTTGATGTTTTTTACAAGGCTTTCTAGCTCCTCGTGGTAGAGCAGGTAGCTGTCTTTGACGCCCACTTTGGGGTAGTCCCATTTGAACATTATCTGCATCGGCTCGGTCTCTTTCCACTCGCCGCGCTCCCAGTAACGGCCCTTTGCACTTACTTCGCGCAGGTTGATTTCAGGGTTGAAATTCGTCGCAAACGGATATCCGTGATCGCCCGCGTTGCAGTCTAGAATGTCGATCTCGTGGATCTCGTCAAAGAGATTTTGCTGTGCGTAGGCGCAAAATACGTTGGTCACGCCCGGGTCAAAGCCGCTTCCCAGCAGCGCCATCGTGTTTGCGGCTTTAAACTCGCCGTCCTTCGCCCATTGTAGTTTGTATTCAAATTTGGCGGTATCGGGGTGCTCGTAGTTTGCGGTGTCGATGTATGGGATGCCGGCGCGAGAGCACGCGTCCATCAGTGTTAGGTCCTGGTACGGTAGCGCGACGTTTAGTAACAGCTCGGCACCCGTTTTTTTGATTAAATTTACGACCGCATCGGCGTCGTCCGCGTCGATCTGGGCGGTATCGATCTGCACGCCTAGGCGGTCTTTTATAAACTTAGCGATCGCGTCGCACTTGCTTTTGGTGCGGCTTGCAAGGGTGATTTTTGTAAAAACGTCCGCGTTCATCGCGCATTTTACGGTCGCGACTTGGCTCACGCCACCCGCGCCTATGATTAAGATATTTGACATTTGGGCTCCTTTAAATTTTAAATTTTGCTGCAATTTTAGCAAATTTAAGATGAATTTTAAGAGGCTAGGTGTAATTAATCATAGAGTTTGGTTGTAGCCGGGCGCGGAGCGCAAGCTCGCTATAACAAGAGCGCCGAAAGCGGCTAGCGCTAAAATTTACGCGGATAGCGGCATGCCGATTGACGGCGGCACGAGATTAAATTTACTGCCTTGCATCGTGCGATAAAATTTTAAGCTTTAAAAGGCTAGTTTAAATTTAACATCCCGCAGCGAAGCGCGGATAATTAAAATTTAAAGTTCATTCGCTTCGCCATAAAATTTATCGCGCTTCTTGCCTCGGCGCGCAGCAAACCGCATACCGCGGCTAAATTTAACGCTTTAGCGAACAGCGGTTTAAAAAGTAGCAAGCGGGGCAAAATCCTGTGACGCCCACGATAAAGGGCACGAGTCCCACTAGCCCCCACCAGCTGCCAAACGCGACTCCCGCGATCATTATCGCTAGCCCGATCAGCGCTCTTATTATCCTAGTTTTTCTGCTTAGCATTGCGTTTTCACTTCTTTGTTTTTACATTTTACACGTATTAATGCTTAAAATTTTTAAAGTAAGCAATGGCAGCAAACCGCCACCTAGCGTATCATCTTTGAGCCCGCCCTCCTATATACGCGCCTTGGTTAAATTCGGCTTCGTTTAATTATCTTTTCTTGTGCGTAAAAGTGCGATCCGACAAAATTTATGTGCCTAAGGAGCAAAAATTTATGCAAGCTCAATTTAAAATTTTGACGAATGTAAAGCAAGGAGAACTCGAAGGCTGACGCTAATGCGGCGAAATTTACATGCGGCTTTAAATTTGGAATTACGATAAATCTTAATCGAGCGAAATTCTATCGTCACAGAAAGTTTGTCTAAATTTAGCTCGCTGCGTGTTTTAGGGTTTAAATTCAGACGCTGCGGTAAAGAAGCGTAGTGCAATATTTACGATCAAAGCGGCATCGATCTCGCGCCGTACCGCTAAAATCAAATTTCGTAGCGATAAATTTTGCCGAAATTTTCATCCAGAGTGTAGCTAAACTCACCGCCTGCGTAATAGATTGTCTCGCCACTCTCCAGCTCGAAGCGCTGATACACGCGCAGCACGACCTCGTTTTCGCTGATGCCTTGGACGTGGATAAAAATATCGCTCTTTCTACCCGCAGTCATCGCCATTTGGTAGAGCTGATTAAATAGCGCATATTCCGGATCTTTCTCGGCATCCTCTTGGGATAAAAAGCCCTCCAGCACGCCCAGCATCTCGGCGCGAAATTCCGTCCTGGCGCGCGCATAGGCGTTTTGGATATTTTCGATCTGATCGGTATCGAGTAAATTTAAAAGTGAATGTTTGCCCACGTAAAGCGTCGCGCTCGATGTGATTTTGCCGTCCTTGTCGGTCACTAGTCGCAGAGCTTTCTCTACGCGCCACAAGGCCTCTTTTAGCTCGAGCCCGCTTTCAATTTCAATTTTCATCATAGATCCTTTATCAAGAATGCGGAATTTTAGCGTGAAATTTTAAATTTTAAAGACAAACTTCGCGATCAGATACGCCATATAAAGCATCAAAACTCCCACGAGCACGTCGATTATACGCCATGCCCTACTGCTTGCAAAAAGCTTCGAAAGCGTCCCCGAGCCATATCCTAAGCCGAAAAACCACGCAAACGATACGAACATAACTCCCGCGTAAAACCACGGCTTTTGGGCATCCGCAATCGTAGCGCCGAGCGAGCCCACGACCACGACGGTGTCTAAATACACGTGCGGATTTAGAAGCGTCACCGCAAGGGCTTTGGCTACGACGGGCGCCAGCGGGCTATTTGCCGAGTTTTGGATTTTGGCAAAATGCGAGCCCTTATAGGCGCTAAAAAACGAGCTTAGCGCGTAGCAGAGCAGAAATATGATCCCGCCTATGCCTAAAATTTGGGTAAGAAGCGAGCCTTGCTTAAGGGCGCCGCCGATTAAAAATATCCCTACGGCCGTAAATACGGCATCGCTTAGCGCGCAAACCATGCAAACAGCCGCGACATGGTTTTTCGCAAGGCCTTGGGAGATGACGAAGATATTCTGCGCGCCGATCGCGACGATGAGCGAGAGCATCAGCGCGGCTCCTTGCAAGAAAATTCCGATCGGCAAGGAGTTCAAGACCGCGCCTCTACTTATTTTTACTTTCGCAGGCGGAGCTTTGCATCGCGGCATCGGCGGTATCGGAGCCGTCTACCGCCGCACTTTCGGGCGCAGCGTCAGGCTCATTATCGCCCGCGGAAATTTTAGACGCGAAATCCTCGGCGCCTGTGAAATTTTCACCCGCAGCGGCATTATTTGAAGAAACTGTATTATTCGGCGCGGCGGAGCTTTGTTCGTTTAAATTTGAAGCGCCCTTTAAATTCTGCGCGCCGTTTGAATCAGCGGCGCCATTAGAATTTTGCGCGGCAAAGTCCTGCGCCACGCCGAAATTCTCGGTGCCTAAATTTTCACCTAAATTTTGTGCGCCGCAGGAACTTTGCGCATCGAAATTTTGCGAAGCGGAATTCTCATCGCGAAAATTTTTAGCTTTAAAATTTTTAGCGCCACTCGCGTTTTTTTTACAGCCCTTAGCGCCTTTGCGAATCTTTGGAGCGGCTTGTTCTTCCTCAGAGCTTTGCGAAAGACCCGCTTTTTCGCGCAAAATTTTGCTCAGCTCGTAGATCGAAATTTCAAAAGAGCCCGGTAGCGTGGCCTCCGTGTCGCTGTAAAATCGCAAAAAGTTAAAGCGGTCCTGTGCCTGCGGCGTTTTTTTGAATACAAAATTTAAAAGCTCCGTTTTGTTTCTGCCCGCGACGAAGGTTTTTGTGCCTAAATTTGCTATATCTTTGTATTCGAAGCTCTCGGAATTTGCCCCGCGCACGATCGTAAAAGCATCCTCACCGATCTGCAAATAATTTTTCGCGCCGAGTCTAAGCGCGCAAAAAAACGCGCAAAATGCCGCCACTACGGAAGCAAAAAGCGCCGCACCGCCAAAGCCCGCGTGGTAGCAATATCCGCTAGCGAGCGCCAAAATCGTCGATCCCGCCAGCGTCATCGCTACGGGCTTTTTATTCTCTTTTACTATCATCTTCCCTGCTTAATCATCTGTCTTATATACTCGTAAATTTTAAAATTTAGCGCATCCATTACCGCATCTTTGGAACCCGGATTTTTGATGCTTTGGTAGTTGAGGTTCGTTACGTAATCCTTCCACGCGCCCTTGTTTTTAACGCTTATGTAGAGGCTAATCTGCGAGTCGTAGAAGTAGTCTCTGTAATAATCGTCGTCGTCCCAAGGATCGTATCCGAACGGCATCCCCCAGCCTACGCCCCAGCCAGTATATCTGTAATATCTGCCAAATCCCATACCGAAGCTAAATCTCGGATTATCCCACGATCTGCGCGAAAAATCCGCCTTGCGGAAGTAGTTGAGATTGCCACCGATTTGGACGTTCGCCGCACTTTTATTTACGACCTTAAATCCATCCGCACGCAGATGTTGGATCATTACTTGGGTTAAATTTGAATCCGTCGTCGAGGTGTTGGTAAAATTTACGCTTATGAGCTTATCCTGCGGAAATTCCATAATGTGAAGCGGCTCGGAAGTGCGCACGATACCGCTATTTACGGGCACATTTTTAGAGCAGCCCGTAAAAATCAAAAACGCCGAAATGACCAAAAAAAGTGAAATTTTATTTTTCAAGACGGATCCTTTCGCTTAAGATTTCAAATCTTAAATTTGAGTGATTGTAGCATAAATTTAAAATTTTAATGTCAGCAAGAAGCGATTTTTTGAAATAATCTAGTGGCGAAAGGGCAAGAGTGGAATTATTAAATAAAATTTTGCGCCGAGCGACCGCTAAATTTAAAGCCGTCGCTCGGTTGAAATTTCTACGAAAAGAATCGGGATTTTAAACCGGAGGCGTTTAAAATTCCACAATCTTATAGGCTCACGCCGCGCGTAAGTACGCGCTTGCGATAAACCTCCGAAACTCTGCTCGCGTCGCCCACGATTAGAGCGTTCGTGCAGCAGATCGCCGCACACATCGGAACCTTACCCTCTGCGATGCGGTTTTGACCATATTTATGTAGCTCTTCGTGCGAAAACGTAGGCTCCGGTCCACCCGCGCACATAGTGCATTTATCCATCGCGCCTTTAATACCGAAAGCTCCGTCTCTAGGGAATTGCGGAGCGCCGAACGGACACGCGTAGAGGCAATATCCGCAGCCGATACATTTATCTTTGTCGTGCAAAACGACGCCGTCGGTTCTGATATAGAAGCATTGAACCGGGCAAACCTGCGCACAAGGCGCATCGGTGCAGTGCTGGCAAGCGATAGAGCTTGAAACCTCCTGCCCCTCTATGCCCTCGTTTAAAGTGATAACCTTGCGCCTATTTATCTGCACGGGAACCTCGTGCGCCGAGCTGCAGGCTACCTGGCAACCATAGCAAGCGATGCAACGCTCGACGTCGACGTAAAATTTTAATCTTGCCGGCATTTTATCTCCTTATGCTCTTTCTAGTCTGCAAAGACCGGCGTTGAATTCCGAAATTTGCGTATTTATATCAAAGCCGTAGTTGGTAATCGTATTTGAGCTCTCGCCTCTGATATATGGCTTAGTGCCCTCAGGATAGCGCTCGCTTAGATCCTCGCCCTGGAAAATTCCCGCGAAGTTATACGGCATAACAATACGATCAGGCGTTACGGCGTGCGAATAGATGCACTTGACTTTGATCTTCGTGCCTTGCGGCGAATGAATCCACATCATCTCACCATCTTTGATACCTTTATCAGCGGCAAGCTTAGGATTTACGTGCGCAAACATCTCCGGAGTAATCGCTGAAAGATACTTGCTCGTGCGCTCAATCATGCCCGCACCGCTTAAATTTACAAGCCTTAACGAGCTTACGATAGTAGGGAAGTCCTTGCTCCAATCCTGCTTTTTCTGCTCGGAGATAAATCTCGTAAAGACGCGGAAATTTCGTTTTTGATCCGCAAAGGTCGGATATTTCTCTACCAAATCCCATCTAGGCGAGTGGATCGGTTCGCGATGCTTTGGAATTTGATCCGCAAACTGCCAAACCTTGGCTCTGGCTCTTGCGTTTCCGCAAGGACAAATTCCGAACTCTCGGCATTTTTTAGCAATGATACCGCTATAATCGGTACTCCATGTAGGCCCCATCTTGGCTTTCTCTTCCTCACTTAGCGTAATGCCTAAAACCTGTTCGATATTTGCCTTAGTAATTTCTGCATGACCGCCTTGAATTTTTGATCCCGGAAGTGTAATGCTCTCGTCGGCTAGCTGCGAAACGCCGTCGTGTTCTAAGCCGAAGCGGTTTCTAAATCCCATACCGCCGTCAGCATAAGGCTTAGTTACGTCGTAAAGAATCGGCGTGCCCGGGTGTTGCGTATCCCAGCAAGGCCATGGAAGCCCATAGTATTCGCCCTCTACCTCGCCACCTATGCCGCGCAGGGTATCTGGATCAAATAGATGCCAGTTTTTCTGCTGTCTACGAAATCTAGCTGCGGTACGACCATTATTGCCAATGCTTTGAGTATTGCGTGCGATCTCATCGGTAGCATCGTCCGGCCAAACAAAATCGTCTTTAACCTGCTTAAGCTCGCCATCAACGATGCCCATCTTCATACCGCGAACGTATTCGTCGTAAAAGCCGAATTTTTTCGCGAATAAAAACATTACCTCTTGATCCTCTTTGCTCTCAAATAGAGGCTTAACGATCTGGGTTCTCCACTGACCGCTGCGGTTTGTAGCGCTTAGATGACCTTCGCTCTCAAACTGCGTAGCTACCGGCAAAACATAAATTCCATCCGGTCTATCGTTTAGAATCGCTACTTCGTTTAAGAACGGCTCGGCGACTACCAGCATATCAATCTTACCTAATGCTTCTTGAGTCTCGCGAACGTGAGCCATAGAAGTAATTCCTGTGCCTTGCACCCAAAGAACGCGGACATTGCCACTACTTAAAACGGGCTCGTTTTTCAAAACACCCTGCCACCATTTAGATAGCGAAAAGCCCTTTTCGTTGCGCCAGTTTATCACATCTTGCTCTATGCTCGGATCGTAGTGAAAATACTCGGTAAAATTCGTGCCAGGCACTTTTTCACCCTGCTTTTCGTGCGGCTGCTTAGTAGAGACGGCAAATCTTTTAATAAACTGCTCGTAATCTACGCCCCAGCCCTTGCAGAAGTGCTTCCAAGCGTTATCGGCTAGCCCGTAATACGCAGGTAAGCTATCGGAGAGATTGCACATATCGGTAGCACCCTGAACATTATCGTGACCTCGAAGGATGTTGCAGCCGCCGCCTGGCTTGCCCATATTGCCTAGTATGAGCTGCAAAAGAGCCAAAATTCTAGTATTTGAACTTCCGATCGAGTGCTGCGTGATACCTAGCGCCCAGCATAAAGTAGCGGGCTTTGTGGTAGCGAACATCCTCGTAAATTCTATCAGTTCCTCTTCCTTGCAGCCGGTGACATTGGCTACCTCTTTAGGATCCCACTTCTCAGCTTCCGCCTTGATCTCATCTACAGCGTAGGTTCTGGTTTTTATTAGCTCTTTGTCCTCCCAGCCGTTTTTGAAGATTAGATGCAGCATTCCGTACACAAACGCTATATCAGTTCCCGGACGAATTCTAATATACATATCGGCCTTAGCCGCAGTTCTAGTAAAATTTGGATCGACGACGACGATTTTCGCGCCGTTTCTATCGCGAGCTTGAAGAGCATGCTTCATAGCCCCCACGGGATTTGCAACCGCGGAATTCGCACCTATAAAAAGGATCATTTTAGAATTTTTCGCCATATCGCCTACGTGATTTGTCATAGCTCCATAACCCCAAGTATTCGCCACACCGGCGACTGTTGCGCTATGTCAAATTCTGGCTACGTGGTCGTTGCTGTTCGTACCCCAAAAGGCTGCAAATTTTCTAAAATAATATGCCTGCTCGTTGCAAAATTTAGCCGAACCCAGAAATACCACACTATCTGGACCGTCCTCTTTACGGACTTGAAGCATTTTATCGCCGATTTCGTTTACGGCTTGCTCCCAACTGATGCGCTCCCACTTGCCGCCAACCTTTTTGAGCGGATATTTAAGACGCATTTTAGATTTGGTTAGATCGATCTGATCGATTCCCTTACAGCAGTGACTGCCCTGCGAGATCGGGTGATCTACTGCCATATCTTGGCGAATCCAGGTATTGGTGCTCTCATCCACTTGAGCCTCGATACCGCAGCCTACGGAACAGATCGAACATATCGTTCGCTTCATAACGGAACCTGGAAATGGGTTTTTGATCTCTTGCTCAGTAGCGGCTCTTAGCGTATTATTTTCGCCAAACGCAGCTACGCTACTCGCTCCTAAAGCGGCGAGTTTCAAAAACGATCTCCTTCCGATCGCATTCTCACTCATGAAAATTCTCCTAGTAAGCTACTTTATAGTATTTTTTCCACGCTTCACTCTCCCAGTAAAGCACCTCTTTTTTCGGTGATTTGCCACGAACGGTATCGCCATAGTCCTGCTCGCTTTTTGCTAGCGCCTGAGACGCGGCAACGCCCACAGCGCCTACCGCGCCGATTTTTAGAGATTTTTTAAGAAAATCTCTGCGTTTGTTCTCCATGGTTTTCCTTTGTGAAGAAATCGCTTTAAATCTTTTATTGTAGTAACGCCTGTTACAGGATTTAAGTCTAATGAATTATAACGAAAAGGCAGTGAGATGGAAATTAAATTTTAAGTTACTTTTTAAATTTTATTTAAAATTCAAAATATAAAGTTCTAACTAAAAAACTACTCGCAAAACTAGAGTTTGCGAGTCTAAAATTTAACCGAAATTCTGCTTTTACGTTAAGATTTTGGTTAAAAATTTTATTTATCAATCCAGATCAAAAATATCTTCCGGATTGGTAAATTTATTTTGATAGCCACCTTTTTTGATCGCTTCTTTAACGACGCTGCGATCTTTCTTTTGCGGAGCGGCAAGCGCTAAAAGCGAGCGTTCAAGCGCAAAAAAGCTTCTCATTAGTGCGCCTAATGATTTGAAAAAATCCGCCCGCACATGCCCGCACAAAAGCTCGCTAAACTCATCCACAAAGCTGTTGGTGACATTCGTAAAAAGCTCTAACGCCAGCGTTTCGCCGTCTTGCGCGCCGACGAAATTTTTAGCGTATTGCGAATTCGCAGTATTTTTACCATCCTGCGGGCCTGTAAAATTTTTACTGTCATGCGAATCTACAGAATTTTTTCTGTCTTGCGCCGTCAAGCTCGCGCTATTCGTAAAATTTTGCTCGTTTGCCACGGAATTTTGTCCGTTTAAAACTGCGCTGTGTTTTGCAGCCGCGTCGCGCAGCAGAGTCGAATGCAGGTAAAAAATAAATCCCACATAGTCCTCGCACTCCTTGCAAAGCTCCATATTGCGGCGAAATTTACTCTTTTTTAGCACGTCGATTACCGCGACACGCATACGCCCGTCGTCACGTCCTTCGTCGTAGAAGCTCGCACTCATCGGCACATTGGCGTATGAAAAATCAAAAAGTACGGAATTTTGCTCGCTTTTAAACGCAGAAAAGTCGAATTTCTCCAAATTTTGAAATTCCGCCTCATCGCTAGGCACAATGGGCGAGCTGCGTAAAAACTCCAGCTGCTCCTTCCAACGCTTAAATTTCGCATCCGTTTCATAGAAAAAAAACGGAATTGCAAAAAATTCGTAGTAGTAGCTTCTTGCTTGAAGTAGATTCGCATCCATTACATTGCCCCTTTTCTAGCATCTTCTATCTGCTTTTTTATCATTATTTTCGCCTTGCAATCGCCGCAGCAAAAAAGAGTCTTCATCTTTTCAGGCTCGTTTGCAAAATGCGCACCCATCATATCCGCGATCTTCATCACGGCTTTGCTCGTCGCAAATTCCTTACCGCATTCAATGCACTTAAAAAGCTCATCTTTAGCTAGCATTTTGTAATTAAAAAATCCCGGCTCAAGCTCCACGCCGCAAGGCTCAAGCTCGATCGTATCCTTTTCGGCGCAGCTTAGCACGCAGTAGTTGCACGATGTGCAAAGCGAAGCGTTGAGCTTAATCGAATTGTCGCTGTTATCGGCATACAGCGCGCCGGTATTACAGGCGCCCACGCAGCTAAGGCAGAGCGTGCAGCTTGCTTCGTTTATGCTTACTTTGCCAAATTTTAGCAACTCTCCGCTTTTTACGGCGCCAAAGCTGCCCTCGCCGACCATTGCGCTTACGCGTTTGGAAAAAATTTCTTTCTTGCTAAGGCCCTGCTCGTTTAAGCTAAACGCCCAGGGCTGAGAGCTTTGCGCCCACTTTAGCGCCTCTTGCAGCTCGGTTAAATTTCGCGCTAAAAATACCGCGTCCTTGCCGTAGATCGCGCGCGAAATTCCATTGACAAGCTCCGCCGCTTCACGCGTGCCCTCGCCCACGTCCGTGCCGTAAATGATCACACTCGAGCCGCTTTCCTGCATAGCGCTTAGCAAATTTACCTCATCTATTTGCTTGCTTCCGAAAATTCCAAACGGTAGCACGCCGCACGGAAGCTGCACTGCGGGTGCGGACACGATTTCGCTCTCTGCGATGAGAAGCGGAATTTTGCCTGCATAGAGCTTTGCGATCTCCCCAAATACGCTTTGGGGCAACTTGGCAAATTTCAGCGCGCCGCTAGGACAGACGCTCACGCACGCGCCACAGCCTATACAGTCGATGTGCGAAAATACGAGCTCGCGTTTTTCGTCGTTTTTCAAAATCGCCACTGTGGGGCAAACCTCCACGCATGGCGCGCGCAGCTCATTTCGCCTGCCCTGATACTGGCAGATCGCAGGATCGAAGATCGTGGAATTCTTATAATGATAAACCGGGCTTTTGGAATTTAAAATTTCTAAAATTTCATCGTCTTTTAGCCCCGAGATCTCGTAGCAGCCGCTTTGTCGCAATTGATAGGGCGCCGCGCCGCTAATCAAGAAAAAATCCGCCTCGGTCTCAACCTCATCCTGCTCGCTTAAAATCGTAACCGCAAGATCGCCAATCTCGCCATAGACGAACTTAATCTCGGCCCTGCTTAACGCAATCACCTTAAATCCGTGCTGCCTAAGTAGCCCCACAAGCCCCTCTCGCGGCTCATCACAGGCGAGAATTACGTTTTTGCCGACGGGCTTTTGATAGTCGCTATCTAGGGCACCGTCAAAGGCGATATCTTTGGCGCGATACAAAATATCTACGTTTTTAGCAATTTGCAGCGGCTCATCTGCGGAATTTTCTATATAAAAATTTATCTCGGGCGCATAAATTTGCGCTTTTAATTTCGGCGAATTAGCGACGATAAATTCCTCATTTTTCGCCTCCTCTTCATCGCCGCAAATTTCGATATCGTCGCTTAAGACTACATCCTTTAGCCCCGCGGCGTAAAATCCATGTTCTTTCATAATCTATCCTAAATTGATAATTAGGCGGGTTTTACTCTTATTTTCTAAACAGCTTTTAAATTCTGCACTTAAAGTAAATCGAATTTAAATTAATAATTCTATAGATAAAGCAAAATCAAAGCTTTAAATGATAAAATCGTCTAAATTTTAAGGCATCGGGGTCGCAATGCAACAAATCAAACTACCAAAAATCGATAAAATCGCAAACGCGCAGGAGTTTCAAAACTGCCTCCGCCCGCAAATCATCAAAATCGCGCAAGAGCTCATCGAAGAAGCACGTAGGAAGGCGCTGCAAGGAGGCGCGGTCGCAAACGAAAGCGAGATCATCGCGCGCATCAAATCGCGCTACGAAAAATTTCAAAATCTAAGCCTTAAGCCGCTCATCAACGCAACCGGCGTCGTGCTGCACACAAACCTCGGCCGCAGCGTCATCAGCGCCGAAATTTTAGCCCGCGCGCAAAAGATCATCACCTCGTATTCAAATTTAGAATACGACTTATCCGAGGGCGCGCGCGGCAACAGATACGACTACATAGCGCTTTTGTGCAGCGAGCTCTTCGGCGCGCAGGACGCACTCGTGGTCAACAACAACGCTGCGGCGGTATTTTTGGTGCTAAATACCTTCGCGCGCGGACGCGAAGTCGTGGTAAGCCGCGGCGAGCTAGTCGAGATCGGCGGAAGCTTTCGAGTAAGCGAAGTGATGTCAAACTCGGGCGCAAAGCTCGTAGAGATCGGCACTACGAACAAAACCAAGCTGGACGATTACGAAGAAGCGATCAATGAAAATACGGCGATCTTGATGAAGGTGCACCGCTCAAATTTTAAAATTTCAGGCTTCAGCTCTAGCGTAAGCGCTGCGGAAGTTGCAGCTTTGGCACGCCGTGCCTCGCAGGCAAAGAAGGAATTTTTAGCGCTTAGAGCGGCAAGCTTTAAAAATTTAGCGGATCTTTGCGGCGGCTCGTCGGATACGACGGGCGAAATTTTAAATTCCGCGCCGAATAGTTTAAACTTAGCGGATAGTTCTGCGAATGCTCTAAATTTAAATAGCGGCGAGCCGTCCAAAAGGAGCGAGTGCTTTCATGAAGAGGGAGAGAGCGAAATTCCCGCTAAAGCTTCTAAAATTGCTCCTACAAAATTTAGCATGAAAAAAGCGGAAAGCTTTAACGAGATCATCGATTACTACGATCTTGGAAGCGGCTACGCGAGCGAGCTGGGATTTGGGCTAGGCAAAAGCGAGCCCTCTATTTTTGAGCTTTTAAAAAGCGGCGTGCGGCTGCTTAGCTTTAGCGGCGACAAGCTCTTCGGCTCCGTGCAGTGCGGCATCATCCTAGGAGATCGCGAGCTCATCGCGCGCCTGCGTAAAAACCAGCTACTGCGAATGCTGCGCGTGGACAAGATTACGCTGAGCCTGCTTGCCGAGACGATCAAGGCGTATATAAATAAAGAATTTCACCTCATCACGACGATAGATCAGATCCATCTAAGCCTGGACAAACTGCGTGAGCGAGCGGAGCTAGTGCGATCGCGCATCGGCGTAAAATCGCAGATCGTGCCGACAACCACCTTCGTAGGCGGCGGCACGATGCCGAGCGCCTCCTATCCTAGCGTCGCGCTTGCGATACTTGACGGCGCCGACCCGCAGAGCACGCAGGCAAAATTTCGCGCTGCGGGTATAATCGGGCGGATCGAGGATGATAAATTTTTGCTCGATTTCAGATCGATTTTAAAAAGCGACTTGCAAGATTTAATAAAAAAGATCGGAGAAATTTATGAATAGCGTAATCATCGGCACCGCAGGCCATATCGATCACGGAAAGACCGCGTTAATCAAGGCGCTAAACGGCTTTGAGGGGGACCGAATGCCGAGCGAAAAGCAGCGTGGTATCACGATCGATCTTAGCTTTTCGCATCTGCGCTCTGGGAGCACTAACGTCGCATTTATCGACGTGCCGGGGCACGAAAACCTAGTAAAGACGATGATTAGCGGCGCGTATGCCTTCGACGCTGCGATGCTAGTAGTCGCCGCGGACGACGGGCTGATGCCGCAAAGCAAAGAGCATATTCAAATTTTATCGCTGCTTGGGGTAAAAAGCGTGATCTTGTGTATCAGCAAGTGCGATCTTGCTGACGACGCGCGCAGATCCGAGGTCGCGGCACAGTGCAGGGAATACATCTGCAAATTTAAAAATTTGCAAATTTTAAACACCTTTTTTATCAGTATCAAAGATCCCGCAAGCATCGCCGAGCTGAAAAACTATCTCTTTAATATCAAGCCTGCGCAGCGTCAAGGAGGCGGCGTGGTGCACTACTACATCGACCGAGTTTTTTCGCTTAAGGGGCTTGGCACCATCGTAACGGGCAGCCTCATTAACGGCGCGATTTCAAAGGGCGAGAAGCTTTATAACTGCGATCTGGGTAAAATTTTTAATGTCAAAAGCGTGCAGATCCACGACGAGGACACGCCGCTGGCGCAGGCTCCAAACCGCGTCGCGCTGAGCTTGGACGCCAAGACGAGCGAGCTTGAAAAGGGGCAAATCCTAAGCAAAAAGGGGTTTTTCCGCGGCTTTAATGAAGCGGACTGCACCTTTAGCGGCGAAATTTCGCATAATCAAGACGTGCTGTTTTGCGTCGGAAGTAAGCAAAGCGCGGCAAAAGCGCTCATTTTAAAAGAACTTCCTAGCGGCGAGAAGCTCGTGAGCTTTAAATTTGACAAAACGATGTTTTTGAAATTTGACGAGCCCTTCGTCTGCCTAGCAAACTCGCGCGTAATCGGCGGCGGGCGCGTGCTAAACGCCGTAGTCGAGCCGCTAAAAAAGCAGAGCAAAGCCGTGCTTCTCACCGCACTTTTGAAGCGAAATTTCACCGAAGCGTTTAAAATTTTAAGCCTCTTTCACAAGCATGGATTCGGGCTATTTTCGGCATATCAGCGCTTCGGGATGGAATACGACGAAGCGGTAAAGATCGCGCGCGGCTTAGAGGGGACGTATTTTGACGAAGCAAATTTATGCGTTTACGATCTAAGCGCGATCGAGGACGTAAAAAGCCTTATAAAATTTATCGTCTCAAAAAACGACTACGCGATCTTTTCGCCCGCCTCGATCGCTCTAAAGCTCTCGTGGGCTAGCGAAGAGCTCGCCGCGCGCGCGCTTAGCGAGCTTGAACGGGGCGGCATCGTCTCTAAAAAGGGCGGAGTTTACGTAAAATCGGGAGTGGATTTTGACGCGCTCAAACAGAGCCTGGAGAGTAAAATTTTTGATCTCATCAAAAAGGGCGGCATCGCGCCTCTCGCGCCGTATAACATTTACGACGAGCTGGAGATCGACCGCAGTAGCGGCGATGACGCGCTAAAGAAGCTGACCTACGCCAAAAAGGTCGTCCGTCTCGCGCACAATCTCTTCGTCGAAGCCGAAAATTTAGCCCTAGCGATCAAGCGCCTTTACGCGATCATCGAAAAAGAGGGCTTCGTAAACGTCACGAACGCCAAAGAGGAGCTTGGGCTTAGCAGAAAATTCGTCATCTGCTACCTCGAATACCTAGATAAAATGGGAAATATCGTGACGATCGACAATAAACGCTATTTGAAAAAGTAAAAATTTAAAATTTTGCACTACAATGCGCGGAATTTTTTGCAAAGGAAAAAAATGAAAAAAGCTATTTTAACTTCAGTTGCGCTCGCAGCGAGCCTAAACGCGGCTTTAAGCGACAGCGAAATTCTATCCATCTACGGCGGCACGCCTCAAGGCATCGAAATAAAGGTCGCCGAGCGCATCCCACTTAGCGAGCCAAAAGGCGTCGAGGCGGTCGTTTTAAAGATTTCTCAAGGCAATATGTCGCAAGAGGAGATCATCTTCACCCAAGGCGATCTGATCTTTACCGATATCATCGATCCTAAAAAACGCGTAGTCTATAAGGAGCAGATCAAACAAGACCGCATCGCAGGACAGCTAAGTAAGGTCTTCAAAGCAGAGAGCAAAGACAATATCATCAAGCTAGGAAACGATCCTAAAAAGCCTACGATTTTGATGCTGACGGACGCCTTGTGTCCATTCTGCCGCAAAGAGATGGCAAGGATCGAGGAAACGTTAAAAAATAACAATGTCGATATAATCATGACCTCCGTTCACGGCGACGACGGCCACGCAAAATCCGCGCTCATCTACAAAGAGATCAAAAATGCTAAAACCGACGAGCAAAAGATAGCGGTTTTTAGAAAATACTACGCTGAAGATAACAAAGCAGGCGCCAAAGACGTAAGCGCTGCTGAGCTAAACGCTGCAAAAGCCCTAGCTGCCAAATACTTCGGTGCGGGAGTAAACTCGGTGCCCTACATCATCGAACTAGACAAGCTAAAATAATCTCTCTTAAATTTTGCGGAGCGATCCGCAAAATTCTACCCCATCGTCTTAGTCTTAGCGATTTTAATTAATCCGGATTTTATGAAATTTTACACGTGCAAAATTCCAGCAAAATTCTGCATTGTTCCTTATATTGAAAGTAGCATAAAAGCGATAGTGTATGAAATTTAAAAGCGAGAAAATATGCAAGCAAATCCACGGCCGAAATTTTAAAATTTCGCGGCAAAGCCCGGGTAAAATTTAGCCGCAAATTTTATAAAATTCTCGCTTTGCGGCAAAGAGGAATTTACAGTCGTGCTTCAGGCTACCTATCTTGGGCTACGTCCGATTAAAATCAAAATTCCACGTCGAAAGCGGCTCTTGCCAGGCTATTTTTGCTCTCGCTTAGCTCGTACGATGCGCTAAGCCCGACGCTTTGAAGGATCTTATATTTCAGTCCGATCGCGCCGTTAAACACGCCGTTAGAATAATCAAGCCCCTCCACGTCGTATCTGTCCGAATACTTTCTGCTCGCGTGATACGAATCGCCGCTAAATCGATGCTCGTACTCCGCATTTGCGAATATCTGCAGATCGCCGAAAGCTTTGATCGCGTAAATTCCCGCGGTGCCGTTTGGCGCGGTTTTTGAAGCGGAGCTAAATCTAAGCCTGGAGATCGCATCCTCGCCCACTCTAATCGCTCCAAGTCCCAAATATGGCTTAATATAGCCGTTTTCAAATAAGAATTTATACCCGGCTCTCGTGCTGAAATCCCAAATTTGCGACTTGTATTTCGCGCCGTGGATAGCGCCGAATCCATTGTTGGTTTCAAATTTATGATCGTTCGTCGAATAGGTTAAGCCTACCGCCAGATCCACGTTCTCGCTAAAATCGTATCTGCCCGCCAGACCGAGCTCGTAGGATTTGATGTTTTCTTTCACGCCGTCGAATTTACCCTCATACCAAGCGTCCGATTTTTGGTACCCAAAGATCACGCCCAGCGTAAGATCATCCACTCTCTTGGAGGCTCCGAGTAAAATTCCGTCGCTCTTGTGATCGTATTTGACGCCGCCCGAGCGGTCTTTGTAATCCCCGCCGTAGTTTCCAATCGCGCTTACATTTACGTTAAACTCCTGCCCGTCGGTGTCGGTTAAATTTTTATAAGCGGAATTTCTTGCAAGCTTGGTAAGATCCAGATCGACCTTCGAGCGCGGCATCTCGATGCCTACCCGGTTACCGCCTCTTGCGACCTGCGAAAACAGGCTGCCGTTTTTAGGCGTGAAGTTATTGATCGCTAGCATCAGCGCCTCAAAATAGCTCGGCAGATCGTCGTATCCGCCAGGATAGCGGTTCGTATCGGAAGTGATGAATAAATTCGCCGCATTGCGCTCGCGAGATAATCTTATGATCTCGTCGTATTGATCGGGTCTTGCGTTGTATATCACGTGCAAAATTTTAGAGGAGTTTGCGGGATCTTTTTCAAATTCCGAGGTTCTAGGACGATAGTGGTTTATATACTCATCCGCGCTCACCTCTTGCAGCATCCAAACGTCCGCATAAGGGGCTATGGCGTCGCGCACGCCCCAGCCGTTATTTGCTAAAACTAGCATTCCCGGATATTTAGTCTTGATATAATTGTAGATACTCTGCATATAAGAGATAGTTGCGGGATTGTTTTCGGTATTAACTTCGTCGATGAAGTATCCTGCGATATTTTCTCTGCCGTAGAAATTTACGAAATTATCGATATCGGCATAGACTAAATTTAGATTTCTAGTAGAATTTTTGGTATAGGTATAGCCTAAATTTGCTATGCCCGCCGCGATATTTCGCTTCATCTGAACGGCATCTTCGTCCCTTCTGACCAGATATTGCGTAGCTTGATTGCCCGGCGTCGCCGCCTCGTAAGAGCCGAAAGCTACATAAGGAACCAGCGCGCCGCCTATATTGGTAATGCCGTTCCAAAACTCGGCATTTACGCCGCTATTGCCCGTCCAGCGAAATGCAGGCATCATAACGCGCTGATTATTAAGCCTGCCCGAATATGAGCCCTTTTTGGCAAAGCCCCTTGCGTACTCAAGCTTGATACGAAATGAGTTTTCATACTCGTCGCTCGCGGAGCTATCGCTAGCCGCGTCGCGCCTGCTTAATTTCGCGCCCAAGCTATCCGCAGCGCTCATTACATCAGAACGGGAAGTGTTGTTAGAAGGAGATTTTTGCGCGTTTGCATAGCCCCAGGAATTCTGCTCGCTCGCATAGCCAAACCCTGCTGCACCGATAAGCGCAAGAGATACGATTTTTTTCAAAGACTTTAGCATTCTGCACCGCCTCAAATAAAATTATCCAAATTCTTAAATTTCGACAAATTTGTAGACGCGCTTTTAAAATTAAAAGCTTTGTCGAAATTTAAAAATTTGACCGCCTTAAGACGGCCAAATTTTAAAGCTTATTTTAATGCTGCTTTTGCCTTCTTTGCGACGGTTGCAAAAGCTTCGGCATCGTTCATAGCCATATTTGCTAAAATTTTTCTATCAAGCTCGATGCCCGCTTTTCTAAGTCCGTTTATAAATTTAGAATAGCTGATGTCGTTTAGCCTGCAAGCTGCATTGATGCGCACTATCCAAAGTCTGCGGAAATCGCGTTTTTTCGCGCGTCTGTCACGGAAGGCGTAAACGAGGCTTCTTTCTAGCTGCTCTTTAGCCTTTCTGAAATGTTTGCGTCTTGCACTATAAAATCCGCGCGCAAGCTTTAGCACCTTGTTGTGACGGCAGCGTCTAACGATGCCCGTTTTTACTCTTGCCATATTAATCCTTTCTTAATCGGCGTCCCTTTGGGGATCTTGCCCTAAAATCCATAAATTTAGGGGAGTTTGAATGACTTTCGTCAAAAACTAACTTCGCACTATTTGCAAAGCATTCTTTTAACCGCAGATACGTTCGTCGAATCGACGTATTGGGCCTCGCGCAAATTCCTCTTGCGTTTTTGAGACATCTTCGTCAAAATATGGCTGCGAAACGCCGAGCCTCTTTTGATCTTGTTTTTGCCCGCTTTAAAACGCTTGACGGCACCGCGCACGCTTTTCATCTTTGGCATGGTCGTCCTTTTTTTAAAGTGAACGGGAAGTATATAATAAAGTTTCTTTGAAAAATTTGAATTTTAGCGAAATTTATGAAAATACAAAATACTACATCGAAATTGATATAATTATTACTCATAGCAATATTTTCAGATTTATATCGTTTTTATAAATTTAAGCAATTGGATAAAAGTTTTCCTTTTTAATACAATTAAAACTATAAAACTTACTATTATTAAGCAAAACGCGTAGACGCCGGGCAATATATGAGATATAGCAATAAAGCAAACACCACAAAAAAAATCTACACCAATATTGCAAAAATTTACACTTTTTATAAATTTTTTCAGACCATAACTCAATGCGATATATTTGGCAAAAAGAGATAAAAACAGGCAAAACATTATGATAAATATATCATTGCAAAAATATACAATAAATCCAATAAATACTGAAAATATAATCAAAGAAATTAAATTTATACGAAGCATTTGTCCTTCTTTGCGTAATGCCTTAAAATATGAATTAGTAAGAAGGAGCGTCTTACCTTCGCATAGCAATATCGCAAAAATTATTGGCATATAATTTAAAACGTCCGCATATTTAGGTAACCAAGCGCTCAGTAGAATTTCTACAGGATATGCAAATAGAAATAAAAATACAAATATGATTGATAGTCCATCATCTAAAATTTTAAAAATTTCGTTTTGTTCGCAAGTTTTTTTAGTTCGTAATATCGGGAATAAGATCGCCGAGAATGCATTGATAAAAAATAGAGCAAAATTTAGTAACGACAATATAAGTGAAATTTTACCAAATAAGACGATGCTAAATTTCCATGCAATCATAGATCTTGCAATAAATATCAAAAATATATTGCAAAGCGCAGAGATTGTTAATTTTATACC
Source organism: Campylobacter sp. (assembly GCF_019423325.1). Classification (NCBI taxonomy): domain Bacteria; kingdom Pseudomonadati; phylum Campylobacterota; class Epsilonproteobacteria; order Campylobacterales; family Campylobacteraceae; genus Campylobacter; species Campylobacter sp. The sequence continues at coordinate 355,231 of NZ_JAHZBQ010000003.1, forward strand.
TATTCGCATATTTTTATATATATAAAATAAGCTATCTGTAAAAGAAGCCATTTTTACTTTAAAAAGATCCCTGCATAAAAAATAAATATAAACAAGCGATATAAATCTGGCAAAAATAAATGAAAATATTAAAAATTTAGCTTTATCGAAATCCACGAAATAAACTGCTGCTATAGATGATAAGACAAAAATTCTTTCTATAAACAAAACGAGTATTGACTTTTTTATCTCATTTACACTTTGCAAAAGATTATATAGAAATGATCTTGGTACTGTGATAGCGCCCGAAATAGCAATATATAAAAATAACCTTTTATCGAACGAAAGCGCACAAACCGTAAAAAATATAATTAGGCATTCTATAATATATAAAATCTCCATCGTACAAATTTGAGATTTTAGAGTTCTTTTAGAAATAAATTCATATCGCCTACCGCCGTATCTTAGATATATACCATCAGATAGTCCAAAATGTAAAAATTCTACATAATTGGCAAAAAATATAAATAATTGATAGTATCCAAAGCCTTCTAAAGATAAAAGCTTCGGTAGAACTAAGATCGATACTGCGGATACAAACGCAAAAAATATCTGCGCTAGCGCCATATATGAAATTTTAGATAGCAAATTCCATCCTAAATCGTCTTTTGCATAAATTTAACTATTAAAAGACCTAGCTTTTTTGGTATCCACATCGCGCTAACCGTAAATATCCAAAAAGAAGGGAATTTCTTATAAATTTTATATAAATTGCGAAAGCAGTTTTCGTTCCTAACTGCAGAAAGACCGTTTCGTATCCTAATTATATTGGCGGGATAATAATATATTAAAAGCCTTTTTCTAAAAATTTCAAGCACGAAATCTACGTCAAAATTCTTTTCAATAGTGATTAAGGTATCATTTAGATTTGCACCAAATACTTCTGAAAAATTATATCTTCCACTATTAAACTGCCTTGCTGCATAAATTTTATCAAATACCACGACTTGCTTATCAGACAAAATCGCGCAGGCGATATTCCAATAAAGCTGCACGAGATTGTTATTTGCTATCGCGTCTAAATCGATTCTATTAAATAAACTTTTATTTACTATATTAGAAGTTATAAAAGTTAAATTAGTATGGGCTTCTTTTATAAACTCCGCTTTACTATCATCATAAATTTTAAAATTATTAAATTCTTTAAATTCTACCGGCTTAATTTTGTCTATGAAATTTTGTGCCTTTAAATGAATGATACCGAATTTCGAAGAAGAATCTAGTACCCGCATTAAATATTTAATCGTATCATCAAACACTAAATCATCATCGCCGAATATCCATATATATTTTCCGCGCGACAAAGAAATCGCTTTTTTGAAATTATTATCTGGACCAGTATTTTCACTATTTTTTATATATTTTACAAGTCCGAAATCAATATATTTTTTTGCAATATCCGAAGTTTTATCACTGGAAGCATTATCTAAAATTAAAATTTCAATATCTTTTCGCTCGCTTTTATACACGCTTTTGCATAGACTATTTAGACTTTTATCTAAGAATTTTGCTCTATTATAAGTCGGTACTGCAATGCTTAAAAAAATATCCTCAGCCAAAATTTATTCTTTCCTTTTCAAATACCAACGGACGATTTAATACTTGAGTATATATCGCACCTATGTATTCGCCTATTATACCGATAAAAAATAAAATTCCCGATGAGACAAATGAAAAAAGTATTATGAGAGGCGCGATACCCACATTCATCTCATTCCAATAAATTAGCTTTAGGATGAAATACACAAGCCCCACTATTATGCTTAAAATACCGGTTATAATGCCTATAAAGGTTGCAAGCCTAAGCGGTACTTTGGAATTGCAGATTATGCCAAGTATCCCCATATCATAAAGCGTGTAGAAGTTATTTTTGGTAACTCCTTTAATTCTCACTGGTTGATCGTAAGGAATTTTAGCTACTCTATAACCTGCCTCCGCTAGCATTCCGCGAAAAAACGGATATGGATCATGCATCTGCCTAAGCGCAATGATGACTTTTTTATCAAAAAGTCCAAAGCCGGTAAAATTCTTAAAAATTTCGATCTCAGATAGCTTTGATAAGAGCTCATAATAGCACTCTCTGATTTTAAACATCACGCCGCGCTCCTCGCTGTCGCGCTTAATCGCCAAAACCAAGTCGTTGCCCTCTTGCCATTTTTCTATGAACTGTGCGATCATCTCGGGCGGATCTTGCAGATCGGCTACGATAGAGATCACCGCATCTCCGTCTGCGCCCAAAAGCGCATAGGTAGGAGATTTTATATGACCGAAATTTCTAGAATTTACGATGATTTTTAAATTTTTATCATCCTTTGCAAGGCGTTTTAAAATTTCAACCGTCTTATCAGTCGAGGCGTTATCGATAAATATGTGCTCGTAGGCATATTTGGGAAATCCGCTCATAACCTTTTTTACGCGCGAATATACCTCCTCTACATTCTCCTCCTCGTTAAAGCAGGCGGTAACTATACTGATCTTTTTCATATCATCTCCTAAAGACGAAAAATTTATTTAACAAAAATGATACCGCAGCCAGCGGGATCAAAAGCACAAAGCCGTTTAGATACATATTTTCAAATCCAAGCCGCTTAAAAAGCCATAAAAAGAATATGTTTAAAAGATATATTATAACATACACTAAAATAAATTTAAAAATAAGTTTATTATCGTTGCTGCCGAATACCAGTCCGCCTATGGTTTTAAAGTTAAACAATACGCCAAGTATCGTAGAAAGCAACACGGCAAGGGGATAATATAGACCCAGATAGATAAAAAGGGCAAAAAGCCCATATCCAAAGACGGTATTTAGGATGCCTACTAAAAGAAAAGAGAATAGCTGGCGTTTAATTGTCATTGATATCTTTCTTATATAAAGATACTGGCTTTTCTATAAATACATATGACCAAAGCCCAAAAAATAGACAAAAGCATAACCCTATAAATAAATTTAAACCTATATCGAGCTGTTACTAGACAAAATAATAGTACTATAAATAAATTATTTTTTCTTATATACATTAAGAAGTCCTCCGCTATCAATAAGTTCATAATTTTCTTTAACTTCATTAAATAATTTACTCAAGGTCTCTAGTTTCGGTATTCTCTGTTTAACATTTTCATTATACCAATATTCATCATATAGGTCAAAAAATCGCCTTTCTCGCATTTCTGCCTTGTAGTCTCTGTCTATATCGGCATCTACATATAAAATATCGGCTTTATTTTTTATCAAATTTAAGACTTCATTATACTCTATATCTGATACTAAAAAGGAACGCAACTCGAAATACTTTAGTCCACTATACTTTTTGCTAAAAAACTGCAATATATTATCATATTTTGATATCATATATATCTCTTTGGTATCGGGCGAATACTTATTTATAAGATTAATAGAGCTTTGAAATTTATCAAAAGGATATGTAGTAATTATCCCTCCGGCTCTTTCATGGTTCCATTTATAGATTTTATGCGTTTCAAATATCTTTTCATAATTGAAAATTTCCTTAATATAAGACATTGAAAATTTAGCATATATTATTATGCATATAAATATGCATAATATAGAGATCACCTTTCTAGCCCTATCCGGAAATAAATTCAAAATTATAATAAAAGGAAGGGCAGCAATGAAAAAATTAACAGTAGACAAGTCCACTCTCCAAACTGTATAAGTATAAAAAAATCCTGTATAAAATAGCAAAAATGAATAGCTTAATAAATATTTACTATCTTGCAATTTCTTATAAAAAAATATAAATAACAACCATTGAATAAATATTACCGACAATACCGCGAGCAATAAAGCAGCAGGAATATTAAAAGAATAAAAACCATCTAAAAAGTATTTTATTGATGGATTTTTCATAAATGGATATTTTATATATATTATTGCCCCTAAAATGGTATAAATGAGTATAAAAAATATTTTTTCGGCATTTACGAGTTTTCTATTTTTTACAGCAATTATTCCATATTCTACAATAAGTGCACCTAAAAGTGCTATAAAAATATAGAGCCCAAAATCATTAGCCATAAAAATTGAAAGCAACGCTAGAAATATACATATTGTTTTAAATATAGCACTTAAATTCTGAAATTTCGTAGCATAAAATAAAAATAGAACTATAATTAAGTCAAAAAAATGTCTTGTATCGAAAAACGTAGGTGCGTAATGATAGGAATAGTATGTAACCGAAAAAAATTTAATGCCTAACAATAAAATAAAAATAAGCCTTATCAAGTCATTTTTAAAAAATAGAAATACAAAACCAACCGCTATGACATAATAGATCATACATACTATATTTTTCGTCTTTTCAAAATTATTAACGCTTATGCCTCCAAGCTGTTCCATTATAAATTTAATAGGATATAGACTTAAAAATCCATATTGAGAAAAAATTTCCGATTTATCTCTATCTAGATCTAGCTCATTTATAGGATTTAACATAAATGGGGTTTCTTCCCAATAATACCTACTAAGAATCTGTATATTTTGTTCAAAAATATTATATGCTATAAAGTCGGTTTTTTCTTTAAGCTTACTTAGAGTATCTGCGCCGAACATAGGATAAGAATTCGAAAATACATCTAAACCGTATCTATTTGTGCTATTTGTCTCTCTAGCTACATAATAAGTAAGATTAAAGTCTTTATTATAGCCTATATTTTTTATATGGGTTTTAAATTTTTTAAAAGTATCTGCGCTAATATGCCTATAATAAGGATCAAAAATCAAAAACCTTGGGTTATTATGAAAACTAAATCCATTTTTACCAGATAAAAAGACATTGTCGTATGAATTGAATTTATAATTTATATTATTGGGGTCAAAGCACAGGTTTTCTGTAATATATTGATCATTTGAAACTATTTTATTACCATCCAATATCGTCTGCTCATCTATATATCTAAATTCGTTTGCAAGCTTAAAATCCGAAAAAATACCATAAAAGTAAAATGAAATTTGTATAATGATTAAAACCGCTATGGCTAATTTAGCATAAGGATAAAAATTAAAATCTTTTATTTTAAGCAAGACGCTATTCATCGACGTTATCTTTATAAATTTTATACCATAGAACTAAGGAAAAAAAAGCAGAGATAATAAAGATATAAAATAGATAAAAATTAAATATAAATATCTTTTCGTGATTCATAAAATAGTAAACCCATTTAAAATAATTGTATTTATCTTCAGTAGGATCAACGTAAGCAATAAAAATCTTTTTTCCTATTTTGTAAATCAAACATATAGCAATGCAAAATAACAAAGATAGTTTTAAGACGGCTTTATTTGACATATATTTTCTCTTTCTAAATTCTACTACTGAATTGAATTATATTTTAGCTTTTTGCTGATATAAATTCTTTAATTACTTTTATGATGTATTCTATCTTCTCGTCGCTCATTCCGGGATATACACCGACCCAGAAGCTATCATTCATTATCTTATCGGTATTTTTTAACTCGCCTGAAATTTTATAATCTACTCCGAGTTTTAGCTCTGCAAATAGCGGATGCTTGATCATATTGCCCGCAAATAAATTTCTTGTTTGCACACCCGCCTTCTCTAGATGCTCGCTAAGCTCATTTCTACTAAATTTTGCCCCGTCCGCAACCGTCATCATAAAGCCGAACCAACTAGGCTCGGAATGCGGCTGAGCTTTAACTAAAATAAGCTCCCTTATAGCTTTCAGCCCGTCATAAAGCTTTTTAAAATTTTGCCTACGGCGCTGCACGAAGCTAGGGAATTTCTCTATCTGCGCACAACCTACGGCAGCTTGCATATCGGAGGCTTTTAAATTAAATCCGAAGTGCGAATAAACGTATTTATGATCGTACCCGAGCGGTAGCTCACCAAATTTTTGCGAAAAGCGCCTGCCACAGGTATTATCTACGCCGCTCTCACACCAGCAATCGCGTCCCCAATCACGCATACTTAGCATAATTTTTTTAAGCAGCGGATTGTTTGTGTATGTGGCGCCGCCCTCACCCATCGTCATATGATGAGGCGGGTAGAAGCTGCTTGTGCCTATATCCCCCCATGTGCCGGTAGGCTTACCGTCATACAGAGAACCCAGCGCGTCGCAGTTATCCTCGATAAGCCACAAATCATGCTTATCACAAAATTCCTTCACGGCTTTTATATTAAAAGGATTTCCCAGGGTATGAGCTACCATGACGGCTTTTGTTTTTTGACTAAGCGCAAGTTCAAGTTTCGTATGGTCTATATTAAAATATTCAAGCTCCATATCGACAAAAACGGGAACGGCACCATATTGCACGATAGGCGCAACCGTCGTAGGAAAGCCTGCCGCTACTGTTATGACTTCGTCGCCCTTTTTTATGCGGCGCTCTTTTAGAAGTGGCGAGGTAAGTGCAAAAAATGCAAGTAGATTTGCGCTGCTTCCGCTATTTACCAAAAATGCCCATTTTACGCCAAGCATTTTGGCAAATTCTTTTTCAAATTTTTTAGAATATGCGCCATATGTGAGCCAAAAATCAAGTGAACTATCTACTAAATTTACTATTTCGTGCTCATCAAAGACTCTGCCTGCGTAATTTACGCGACTTTTGCCAGGCTCAAATTTAGCTCTCTGCACCGGCTCATGAACCAGCCTATAATACTCTTTCGTCTTTTCTAAAATTTCAGCTTTTAATTCTTGCGGGGTCATTTTTTGCCTTTCCAAATTTCATTGATTTTTCCCAAATATGGATCTTTTTTTATGGTATCTAAGTCTAAGCTAGCAAAATTTTGTTTAAAATATCTGTGAATTTTACCGATCGCTTCCGAATGCGGCGTAAGCTTGAATTTATCTTTCATTTCGGATTTTAATAGGCTATTGTCGGAAGTGTATTCGTTATTTAGCCCTTCATTTAGCACGCTTATCTCGGATTTAAAATCGCTCGCCTCATTTACCAGCGCAGCCAGGCTAAGCAGATCGATTTTCGTACCGCTGCTTGCATTGTAAATTTTATGTCGTGCATCATTTTCTATATAAAATTCCACTACGTTTAGTAGATCCTCAACATACATATAATCAAAAAATACGTTTTGATTTATCGTGATGGGTAGGTGCAGTAGGTTTTTTACTACGGCATTTGTGATAAATTTATAGCGGTAATTCTCCATCTCGCCGTAAATTCCAAATAAACGAAGCTGGATAATATTATCCGCGCAATCCTCAATGTAATGCGACGTGATAGCTTTGTAAAAACCGTATTCATCAAGCGGAAGCGCCTCTTTATAATCATCCTCGCGAGCATTTATTATCGGCTTGTGCTTGCCGTACTCTGCACCGCTTCCAAACGATATAATCTTTGCAACCTTATTTTTTTGCTTAGCAATATTGAAAAAAATCCGCAAATTATATTCGGTCACATTTATCATATCCAGCGTATCGCGACCGCCGCCGCGATTAGCTAGATGAACGATAGTATCGATTTTATGCGCACGGACAAAATCGTCAACTGCGATTTCGTCAGTCAAATTTAACTCGCTACTTTTTGGAGCGAAAACATTAAAATTACCATTTAGTGCAAGACGCTTTTTTAGATGCGATCCAATAAAACCGCCACCGCCCGTGATGAAAAGATTCATCTAGCGCTTAGCCTTTTTTCAAGCATTTCGATTCTTTTCTCATCCTCGGACTTGATTCTGTGATAATACCTACGCTTGCTCTTAAGCCAAGCTAATTCAAATTCAACGCCAGCTAAAATTCCGGCTTCCATATTGTTTACAGCATCTTTGCAATATACGATCTTTCGCGTTTCGTATTTATCAAGTAGTCCTTTGGAAATGAGATATTTAATAAAATCGCATGACTTCGCGGATATGGCTCCACCTAAACCGCATTTTAATCCCTTAGCTCTCGCTTTAGTAAAAATATTTTCACAATGTTTTAGCATTTCATCGCTATCTGCAAAGCTTCTATCTTTACCCATCGAACTTGTAAAATCGACTCTTCCGATTGTTACGCCAGAAAGAGTATTTATATTAGGCAAGGATAGAATATCATCAAAATTATCATAGCAGGTTATAGTTTCTACATTAATCGCAAATTCTATGTCATTGCGATTATCCTCAGCAACAAAAGTGTTTATAGCTCCCAAAAATTTACTAACGGCAAATTTTGTTTCTGCCATCGGCGCTATGATACCATTTACACCTAGAGTAATAGCGTTATATATATCGGTTACCGCTTCGACGCCTCCGATTTTCATAATAATAGGAAGCCCAACTTTAGAAGTAATATCTTTTAGTCTACAAAGTTCCTCCTGCCTACTACCTTCATTTTCATATTCCGCCTTAATTTCAAAAACGCCATAATCATTCTTGAGCCTTTTTAAAATTTCGATCATCTCGTACTCTAAAGTATTCATAACTACTCCTTTATCAAAATAGACTTTGTCATATTAAGCGCCGTAAAAAATTCTTCATCCGTTACGTCTGCAACTTTCGTCATCTTAAACTCGCTATCTGGAATTATCACGGTTAGAAAATCACCTATCCGTTTTTTATCGTTTTTCATAGCTTGTAGTAAAATTTTCGCATCCATATGTGCCTCGCACAATTTTAAAGGAATGTACGGCAATAAGATATTTTTATTTATGTAATCAAATAGATTGCTATTAATCAACTTTCGCATTAAAGCTATAGCGTTAGCAAAAATAACACCTATCGTTACAGCAATACCGTGCGGAACGAAATATTTCGATGAAGTCTCAAGCGCATGGCCAAAACAATGGCCATAATTCAGCATATTTCTTCTGCCAAGATCGAATTCGTCCCCCAACATATAACCAAGTTTTATTTTCATATTTTCCTTTATAACAGAGACACGACATTCTTTTTTAGTAGCTAAATTTCTTATTGTCTCTGAGATAAGATCAAAATTTTTTGGATAAACTTCCTGCATTAATTGAAATTTTATACACTCACCAAGTCCACTATAAAAATCCAGCTCAGTCAAAGTATCTAAAAAATCGGTATTAATATAAATTTTTTGTGGCGGATAGAATGTGCCTATCAAATTTTTGTAACTACCATAATTTAATGAGGTTTTACTACCGATACAACTATCTGTTATCGCTAAAAAAGTAGTCGGTATAAAAATCCACTTCAACCCCCTATACAACGTAGACGCGACAAATCCACTTACGTCCTGCGTTATACCGCCGCCTATGGATACAAATGTCAAATTCCTCTTGGCGGCCTTGCCAATTAAAAAATCATAAATTTCACAAACAGATTTATAGGTTTTGTTTTCTTCGATCGCGTCAAAAATAAAAATATCCTTTGAATCAAAAGATTTAAATTTAGCCTCATAAATTTTAAAAACATTCTTATCTATTACTAAAGTAAAATTTTGCCCTCTAGCTAATTCATCTAAAAATTCCCATACCCCTTCAAAATAGACATCATAGTCTCTGATATTTGATTCGATCTTTAAGCTCATGCCAAAAATCCTCCGTCTATTACTATCACTTGTCCGCTTATATAGGAGTTTTCCTTGCCGATCAAGAATGCTACCAGTTTTGCTATCTCGGAAGTCTGCGCAAATCTACCGAGCGGAATTTCTTGTTTGATTTTGACTTGTTCGGCAAGTGGAACATTTTGCCTCGTTAGATCCGTATCGACATACCCCGGGGCTACGGAATTTACTAAGATATTAAATTCTCCAAGTTCTCTAGCAAGCGCTTTCGTAATTCCATTTATACCGAATTTGGTGATTGAATAAAGAGTCCTGCGGGCCTTTGATCTCACCCCCCAAATGGAGCTGATATTTACGATCTTTCCGCCTTCATTGCGCCTCATAGACACAGAGGCAAATTTTGCCAACGATATAACAGACCTTAAGTTAACGTTTATCATATCATCAAATTTTTCATCATCAATCTCATCTAAAGATGCCAGTATGTTTATCCCTGCGCAATTAACCAAACCGTATATGTCTAAATCGGAATTTTTAGCTATATAACGCACTACGCTATTTTTATCATTTAAATTTAGTTCCTTTGAGCTTGGGGTTATACAATTAAATCCAACGCTAGTTAATTCGTCGGCTATAGCCTTGCCAATCCCTCTACTAGCGCCCGTTATTAAAATATTTTGTTTTTCCAAAATTATTCCTCCACCGGCCTTACTATCATATTTTTATAAAATTCCTCTCGCGGCAAAAACGGAAACATATCTTCAAGCGGCTTTGAGATCATTTTGCCATCAGGCTTTATCTCAGATGATAATTTTGGCTCCATTTTTTCAGTAGGCGAGAGCATTATTTCGCAAACTACCGCACCGGGTTTGGATAGAATTTTCTCCAACTCCCTTTTTAAATTTAGTTGATTTTCTATCCTGCAAGCTTCAAAGCCATAGACCTCTGCTAATTTTACGATATCGGGAAAGCTCACGCCGCTGTCTTTATCCGAGCCTACCTTGTGTCCTTTGAAAAAGTTATTTTGAGTATTTCTAATAGAAATATAACCTGCATTATTCAGCACAAAAATTTTGATTGGAAGCCTATGATGAATTATGGTCTGAAGCTCTTGAATATTCATCTGCAAGCTGCCCTCTCCAGTGACGCATATAGTATTGCCCTTGCCGTTTGCAAAACACGCACCGATTGCGGCAGGTAGATCATATCCCATCGAAGCGCAGCCGGAATTGACTACGACTTTTTGATTTTTATATAGTTTCAAGCTCTGATATGACGAAACACACGCCGTGCCGTTGCCAAAAACATAAACTAAATCGGGCTTATCGCTTGATAGAATATCAAAAAAATTATACGAATCTACACAACCCTGCACCACCTGCCTAAAAGGCTCGATCGTAGGATAATTTTTTCTATAATTTTTGCAAATTTCAAGCCAAGATTCAAAATCCGGTTTGTTTTTCAGTGCAGATCGTAAATCCGATACAAAGGCCTTCGCATCGGATTTAATCTTAATATCTGCAGCAATTGTTTTTTTGTTTAGTTCGTTTTCGTCGATATCGACCAAAATTTTTTTTGCTTCTCTGCCGAAGAATTCCCAGTTATAGCTAACTGCACGGATATTTAATCTAGCGCCTACGGCGATGATGAGATCGGAATTTTGCACGACAAAATTTGCCGCCCTATTGCCGATAGTGCCATATCTGCCAAAAAACAGCTCGTGGTCATTTCTAACGATATCGTATCTAGCGAAAGTACCGATAACGGGGATTTTTAAAATTTCGATTAGTTTTAGAAATTCTTCGTTAGCGTCGGCAAGCGTTACGCCGTTACCTACAATGATAACGGGGCGTTTAGCAGCTTTTAACGCATCTAAAACCTGCGGGATTTTTGTGTCAAACTTCGGCGCTTCGGGGATTTCAAATTCTATCAGATCTGCTTCGTCCACCATCGCGCCTTGTATGTCTAGCGGCACATCCAGCCATACGGGTCCGGGTCTGCCGTGCTTAGCCTCATAAATAGCTTTTTGCAGATGAAATTTTATGCTATTTTTATCCGTTATCATTACGGCGTATTTTGTGATAGGTCTTACAATATCAATGATATTAACCTCTTGATCGCCGAGCTGACGCAAATTTAGCTTGGGTTGCGAAGCAATGGTCGTTTGAAATTTCACCTGCCCCGATATGATCATAGTAGGGATCGAATCCACCCAGGCACCGTAAACGCCAGTAATCGCGTTCGTCCCGCCAGGGCCTGTGGTAACATACGCGATACCGATCTTATTTGAGACGCGTGCATAGCCCTCTGCAGCTATCGCGCAAGCCTGTTCATGATGATTGCAGACATACTCTAAATTTTCATTTTTGCCAAGCGAATCTATCAGGTGCATATTGCCGCCACCCGAGACCATAAATACGGTCTTTGCGGTATCTTCGTGTTCGGCTATAAATTTTGCTATAAAATCGCTAACTTTTATCATCGCATCATCTCTTTTACGTAGTCGTTTAAATTTTGCTCGGTATCGATTGTGCCGTTTTCGTAGAAATTTTTATACCATTTTACAGTTTTTTCAAATGCCGTTTCGCTGTCCCAAACGGGCTTCCAGCCAAGCAGCGCACGCGCTTTAGAGCAATCAAGCTTCAATAAATTTGCCTCATGCGGCTGATCCGCGTCGGAGCTGATTTCAAATTCTATCTTATCCCAATATCGCTTGGCGCTTTTCAATACATCAAGCACTCTAATCGCACCATCGTCACTAGGTCCGAAATTCCATGCGCTGCCGAACTCCTTTCGCCCTTCAAGCAACTTTTGCCCCACGAGCAAATATCCGCCAAGCGGCTCGAGCACGTGCTGCCAAGGGCGTGTCGCATGCGGATTGCGGATCGTTACCGCTTCATTTTTAGCTGCTGCGCGCATAACATCGCAAATCAATCTGTCTTGCGCCCAGTCTCCACCGCCTATAACGTTACCTGCGCGACACGTAGCAAGCAGCGTTTGATGCTTTGCGCCGTAATCTTTTTCATTAAAAAAGGAGTTTCGATATGAACTAGCCAGAAGATCCGCGCAGCCTTTCGACGAACTATATGGATCATATCCGCCCATAGGATCGCTCTCGCGATATCCCCAAACCCATTCTTTATTTTCATAAGCCTTATCACTTGTGATATTTACGATCGCGCGAACGCCTGCTTTTCTACAAGCTTCAAGGACTTTTAATGTGCCGATGACATTGGTTTCGTAGGTTGTGATAGGATCGGCATAAGATGGGCGTACGAGCGCCTGAGCGGCAAAGTGAAATACAATGTCTGGTTTATAAGCTGCAAAGACTTCGTTTAATTTAGCAAGATCCCGTATGTCGCCCATTATCTGGACGATATTTAAATTTAAAAGTCCTATATGATTTGGCTCTGTAGGCGCCGGAAGCGAATAGCCTATCACTTTCGCACCCATGCGCTCCAGCCACAGACTAAGCCACGAGCCCTTAAAGCCGGTATGTCCGGTAAGCAAAATGGTTTTGCCCTTATAAATCCCGGAATATAAATTTTGTACTTCTTGTGTTGCTACCACACTGTTCATAAACTACCACTTTTTCCAAGGGGCATTGCCACTATCCCATAGCTTTTCTAGCACTTGCTTATCGCGCAAAGCGTCCATCGGCTTCCAAAAGCCACAGTGTTTGAAGGCGCAAAGCTCGCCGTCTTTAGCTAAATTTGAAAGTGGAGCCTGTTCAAACACCATCGCATCACCATCAGCAATATAATCAAAAACTTTAGGCTCACACACAAAAAAACCGGCATTTATCCAATTTCCGTCACCTTTAGGTTTTTCAAAAAAAGATGTAATTAAGCTTGAATTATTAATATCTAAAGCACCGAATCTACCTTCCGGCTGAACCGCCGTCATGGTGGCAGATTTACCATGAGACTTATGAAATTTTACCAATTCATCTATGTTCACATCGCTAACGCCGTCACCGTAAGTAAGCATAAAACTCTCATCCCCCACATACTCCTGCGCGCGCTTGATTCTACCGCCAGTCATAGTATCTAGCCCGGTGTCAATCAAAGTAACTTTCCAATCTTCGCTTAAAGTTTTATGAATCTTCATATTATTATTTTTGATATCAATCGTTACGTCGCTTCTATGCAGGAAATAGTTTGCAAAATATTCTTTTATATAATAGCCTTTATACCCAAGAAGCACCACAAATTCATTAAAGCCATAGTGGCTATAAATTTTCATAATATGCCATAATATCGGTCTGCCACCAATCTCAACCATTGGCTTAGGTCTGATGCTAGTTTCTTCGGCAAGCCTAGTGCCAAAGCCGCCAGCTAAAATTAAAACCTTCATATATTCATTTCCTTTGTTTACTTCCTTTATAGCAAGTCGTCGTAGAGAGAATTTATTTGTCTTTAATTTTATCAAAATAAAACTTAGATAAGAATAACGATTAGATAAATTTTAAACTCCCTCACCTTTTATTTCTAATGTAATATTCTTTAACCAGGAGCAAACTTAAAATAGTGGAATTTTAAATTCCACTATTTTATCGCTGCGATTTTTATAGCATAGCTGAATTTACGCTACGCCTTTTTCGGCGTGATCAGCATATTTACGTAGCGGCCCTCCAGCGCAGGCGCCTTATCGCGGTCGGCAACTTCTGCAAAAAATTCGTCCCAAATTTTATTGAGCAAATTTACGCCGATTTCCGGGCTCGACATCTCGCGCCCTTTTAAAAATACGCGAAGCTTGACGTGCTTGCCGCTACTAAGGAATTCTTTCGCGTGTTTTACTTTGTAATTAATGTCGTTTTGAGCGATTTTGGCGGACAGCTTGATCTCTTTGACCTCGATGATTTTTTGCTTTTTTTTCGCCTCTTTGAGCTTTTTTTCCTGCTGATAGCGAAATTTGCTGTAGTTCATGACCTTGCAAACGGGCGGCTTTGCATCGGGCGCTATCAAAACCAGATCCACACCCTCTCGCTCGGCGATTTGCAGCGCCTGCGCCTTTGAAATTATGCCGTAAACCTCGCCGTTGTCGCCTATGCACCTGACTTCGCTAGCCGGAATGTCCTCGTTTAGAAAAACCTCTTTTTCTCTGCTCAAAAATTCACCTCGTTTAATTTAGCTTTTACGAAATTTAAAAACTCATCCAGTCTTAAATTTCGCTGTTCGCGCGCCCTGCGATCGCGCAAGGCCACGCTGCGAGCCGAAACTTCATTATCGCCTAGGACGATGATGAGCGGCACCTTCTGCTTTTCAGCCGTTCTGATTCGTTTATTTAACGTCTCGTTTTTATCTAAAATTTCGCCGTCAATGTCTGCTTCGCGCAGCAAATTTAAAATTTCTTTCGCGTAGTCTGCGTGCGCCTCGCCGATCGGCACGATCGATACCTGCGTAGGACAGATCCAAAACGGAAGTTCGCCCGCGGTGTGCTCGAGCAAAATCCCCACGAAGCGCTCGAAACTTCCCAAAATCGCGCGATGCAGCATCACGGGCTGCTTTTTTTCATTATTTTCGTCGATGTAGCCAAGCTCGAAGCGCGCAGGCAGGTTAAAATCGACCTGCACCGTGCCGCACTGCCATTTTCGACCGAGCGCGTCGGTGATTTTGATATCGATCTTAGGTCCGTAAAAAGCGCCGCCGCCCTCGTCTAAGCCGTATTTTAAGCCTTTTTCGTCAAGCGCGTCTTTTAAGGCTTTCGTCGCGATATCCCAAACCTCGTCGTCGCCGACCGCCTTTTGCGGTTTGGTCGAAATTTCAAGCTCGTATTCAAAGCCGAAAGCTTTCATTAAAAGCTCGACGAAATCTAAAATTTCATAGACGTTTTCTTTGATCTGGCTCGGCATCACAAACAGATGCGCGTCGTCCTGCGTAAACTCGCGCACGCGGAAAAGTCCGTGCAATACGCCGCTTTTTTCATGGCGGTGCACGACGCCGTACTCGCAAAATTTAAGCGGCAGATCGCGATATGAGCGGATCTCGCTTTGATAAACCTTGATGTGACCGACGCAGTTCATCGGCTTGATGCCGTATTCTTGCTCCTCGATCGTCGTAAAATACATATTTTCTTTGTAGTTGCTGTAATGCCCGCTGATCTTCCACGCGTCGGATTTTAAAATTTCAGGACCGCGCACCGGCTCGTAGCCGCGCTTGCGAAGCTGCCTATAAAGGCGCTCCTCGAGCTTTATGCGCATCCTCGTGCCCGCAGGAAGCCAGATCGGAAGTCCCGCGCCGATCTGCTCGTCAAAGGTGAAAAATTTCATCTCGGCTCCGAGCTTTCGGTGATCGCGCTTCTTGGCTTCTTCTAACATCGTAAGGTGCTTTTTAAGGCTATCTTTGTCGGCAAATACGACGCCGTAGATGCGAGTTAACATCTCGCGCTTTTCATCGCCGCCGAGATACGCTCCCGCAATGCGCGTAAGGGCAAAATTTTTCAAAAATTTCGTATTTTGCACGTGCGGGCCGCGGCAGATGTCCTCAAACTCGCCCTGTGCGTACAGGCTAACCGGGCCGTCGGGGATGCGCTTTAAAACTTCCTGCTTAAGATCGTCGTTTGCATATTTTTTTGCGACCGCCTCTTTAGTGGAAGCTATCTTTTTAATCTCTAAATTTGCCTCGGCAAGCGCGCGCATCTTTTTTTCGATCACCTTTAAATCCTCTTCGCCGAGCTTCTCGCCGCCATTTTTGCTAACGCGCATATCATAGTAAAACCCATCCTCAATCGCCGGTCCTACGAAAAATTTAGCGCTCGGATAGAGCTCGCGCACCGCCTGCGCCAAAAGGTGCGCACAGGAGTGGCGGATCACCTTTAGCGCGTCCTCGGAGTTATCGAAATATATCGGCTGCGCCTCACTTGCGCGCTCGCCGATACTTTGAGTATCGTAAATTTCACCGTTAAGTTTATATGCGATAATATCGCTCATTGGCTTGTTTCCTTTTTTACCGAATTGTCTTTCTTACACTGAAAGAACGAGAGCTAATTTTAGCTAATCAATCCTTAACGATAAATTTAAAAAATATTAAAATTAAAATTTTTGATTCTTTTCTCGCAATAAAAAATACACGGCGTTCGCACAAAGAGCACAAATCGCCATCACACTTGCGAGCAAAAACGGCTTATTCGCTCCCACTGCACCCACGATAAACGAAATAGCCCCGGCAATAGCAAACTGCGCAGTCCCCAGTACCGCCGAAGCTGCGCCAGAGTTGCCGTCCTTATACAGCGCCATCGCAAGCGTCGTGGCGTTAGGCGCGACAAAGCCGAGCGATGAAAGCAATACGAAAAGCGAAGCCTCAAAGCAGATGAAGGGAAGGCCAAGCATAGAGCATGCGAGCAGAATCAGGCTCATCACGAGCATCGCTATTAGACCGAAATTTAATAAAGCGGCGGGTTCGCGATTTTGCACGAGTTTGGCATTTAGTGCCGAAACAAGAGTCATTCCAAGAGCGTTTATGCCAAATATTACGCCAAAGGCATGCTCGCCCAGCCCATAATAGCCCAAAAATATGAAGCTAGAGCCCGTGATATAAGCAAAAAGTGCGCTCATCGCAACCGCAAATCCTAGCGTATAGCGCATAAATTCTTTATTTCGCAAGATTATGCCGTATTCGCCAAGCACGCCTTTTACGCTAAGTGTAGCAGTCCTGTCTATCTGAGCGCTCTCGTCGAGTCCGAAAAATATAAATGCAAAAAGCAAAATTCCAAGCGCAAACAAAATCGCAAAAATCGCTTGCCATGAGAAAAAATCTAGCACAAATCCACCTAGAGTTGGTGCTAGCATCGGCGCTAGCGAGCCTACGACCATCATCAGCGCAAACATCGCCGCAGCCTCGTGCAGTTCGAATTTATCATTAATTACGGCTCGCGCAAGTACCACTCCAGCGCACCCACCCAAAGCTTGCAAAAATCTAAAAAATATAAACGCGTAAACGCTATCAAAGCTCACGCAAGCAAGCGACGCACATATAAAAAGCAAAATGCCCGCATATAACGGCTTTTTACGACCAAATTTATCGCTTAGCGGCCCATAAACGAGCTGTCCTAGCGCAAAAGCGATGAAAAAACTCGCAACCGATAGCTGAGTGTAAAACTCGCTCGTAGCAAAGCTTGCCTTTACCTTTTCCAGCGCGGGCAGATACATATCGGTCGAAAGTGGCGCCAGAGCGGACATATAGGCGAGTATAATCACCAGCTTAAATTTGGCGAATTTACTTTGTTTGACCATCGTTTTCCTCAATTATTTTTAGGCAGAGCTCAAACGTGCGCACGAGCGCGTTTAGATCTTTAAATTTTTGCGGCAAGAGCCTGGCGATAAAATATATCGGACGCAGTGCAAGTACCGTAGCCCACGCACTTCGCACTACGTCCTGCTCGCCGCTTGAGGCGTAGGCGTGGATGCCTACGCGCACCAAACCTTCGCTCAGACCTTCGCGACAAAGATCATAGACAAACAGCAAAAAATCTCGCATTTTGGCTTTTTGCAGATCACCGCGCTCGCCGCGATTTTCAAAATCTATAAATTTCATCTCGCCGTTTTTTACTAAAACGTCGCGCAGCGCGGGCCTACCGTGTATGAAGCCGCGCGAATGCAGCTGTGCTAACGCCGCAGCGTAGCCCTGAATGAGCGCCACGCAAGCCGCCTCATCCGAGCTTTTTAGCACCTCGTCCACCGGCGTGCCGCCGTCTTTGAGTACGAAAAAGTTCTCGTTTCGCAGCACCGGCTGCGGCACAGGCGCGCCGGCTGCGTACAGGCTCTCGCATTTTAGCGCTTCGTAATCGAAAGCGGCTTTCGGATTTGCTTTGAATATTTTCGTAAGCAATCCACCGCGGATGCGCAACTCCGGCTGCTTTAGCCAGTATTTCTCACCCTCGAAACTAAAGCTCGTGACGCGCTCGCCAGGATGATTTTTTAGAATTTCATTTACATATTCTTTAAAATTTTGCATTCAATAAATTTAGCGAATTTTTTTTAGAAAGAGCTAAATTTGCGAGTTTTATTTCATTAAGTTCCATATGTCCGCATAAAATTTATTACGTAAATTCGGCGGGGATAAATTTTAAAATTATCAGGTAGAATTTTTATTGCAGTCTTGGAATTTTGTAGCGCAGGAGGCAGCAAAAGCGCATAATTTTGAAATTTAGCAGTTAGATAAAATTTTAGAATTTTACAAAAACTAAGATTTGTGTCAAAAAATTTTAAAACTAGAAGTGGTGACCCCTACGAGATTCGAACTCGTTTTACCGCCGTGAAAGGGCGATGTCCTAACCGTTAGACGAAGGGGCCACTTAATCTGATATTAAGATTAAAGGCGGTATTCTACTCAAGACGCACTTAAACCCAACTTAAATTAAGGATTATTTATGAAATGCTCTTTTCTGGCGCCGCTTGCACTTTCGCTTCTGCTCGCAGGCTGCGCTACCACCGCACTCAAGCCCGCTTCCACGCAAGCTGTAAATTTCACCGTCATTTCGCCGCTTACTCGCACCAGCGACGCGGGCTTTATGCGTAAATTTAAGAACCAAACCGAGGTTCAAATTTACGCAAGCGGCATCAGCGTGCTGAGCCTGGTTTTAAAAGGCGATAAAATTTGCATGAACGGCGCGTGCGACGACGAGCTCGTTTTCAATAAAAAATTCTTCGGTGCCGAGCACTACCGCGGACTTCTGGGCGAAATCCTAGACGGCAAACCGATCTTTGGCGGTAGCGACACGGGCGAGCGCCATTGCCTCGCGCAAAGCCTGCAAGATGGCTCTATCGATTATAAAGTTTGCCGCGGCAAGGACGGCGGCGGAAGATCAATAAGCTTCGCCGACGCAAAACGCGGCGTAAAGATCAAAATCCGCGAGCTGCAGTAAAATTTCACGCGGCAGGCATTTACAGCACGCAAGATATATTACTCCGCAGGGCGGCGCGAGCAAATCGCGAACGAATAAAACGCGCGGTGAGATGTCTGTAAGTGCGCGGAAATAATGCGCTTCGGTCGCCGCTTCAAAACACGGCGCGAGCGGTCAAAATTCCATTACTCGGTGGGGTAGTTTTCAGCTTGTGCAAACGGCGCGGTTTTATTGATGTTCTGCACAGGCTCTTCGCGGCGAAATTTACTAAGCAGCGCGTATGTGCGAAAGAAAAAGCGCGCATTTAAATTTAAAAAATCCGCGCACGGCTCGGGTTTATGAAATTTTGCCGTACGCGGCGTAAAATAAAATTTAGGAGGTAAAATGAAGCGGATCGGAGCGCACGTGAGCGCTAGCGGCGGGGCTTCTAACGCGCCGTTAAACGCCGCAAAGATCGGGGCGGACGCGTTTGCGATGTTCGTCAAAAATCAACGCAGATGGGATGCGCCGCCGCTTAGTGCAGAGGAGATCGCCGCATTTAAGGACGCGCTGAGGCAAAGCGGCATCCGCGCGGAGCATGTCTTGGTGCACGACAGCTACCTCATAAATTTGGGCCATCCGCGCGAGGCGGAGCGCGAGAAGTCCCTAAACGCCTTCATGGACGAGATCCGCCGCTGCGAGGCGCTCGGGCTTAAGCTTTTGAACTTTCATCCGGGCTCGCATCTAAATGAAATTTCAGCTCAAGTGTGCCTGGATAATATCGCAGGGGCGCTAAATTTCGCCATCGCAAACACCAGTGGCGTCAAGCTCGTGCTCGAAAATACCGCGGGCCAGGGCTCCAATCTCGGCTATGATTTCGCTCAGCTCGCTTACGTGATCGGCAAAATTTCAAACAAAGATCGCATCGGCGTCTGTATCGATACCTGTCACGCGTTCGCCGCAGGATACGACCTCCGCAGCCCACAGGCCTATGAGCGCACGATGAGCGAGTTTGACCGCGCGATCGGCTATAAATTTTTAAGCGGCATGCACCTAAACGACACGAAAAACGAGCTTGGCGTGCGCAAAGATCGGCACGAGAGCCTCGGGCGCGGATTTTTGGGGCTCGCGGCGTTTGAAAACATCATGAACGACCCGAACATCGACGAGATCCCGCTGATTTTAGAAACGATCGACGATAGCCTCTGGGCGGAGGAGATCGCACTTTTGCGCAGTATGCAAGGACGCCGCAAAGCCTAATCGGGCGCCTTTTGCGCCATGTAGAATTTATCTCATTTCGCTTTAAAGTGGCGCCAGCGATAAGAGCCTTATGCCGTGCAAATTTAACATCGTGGGATTTATCGCTTAAATTTTAACAAGCAAAAATAATGAGGAACTTCGCGCTAAAAATTCTGCGCCGTAAAAAGTCGCGAAATTCTACGACGAAAACACAGCACCAGAGCAAAAGAGCAAAATTTTTATAGAAAAACGCAGTGTCGCGGCAGAAATGAAAAATTTTACGCTGCATAATTAAAATTTTCAAGCAAGATTTTTAAAGCGATGCGGCGGCAAATTTTAAAATTCTATCGCTACGATATTTCAAGGCTCAGCGCCAGATTCGAAGCTCTAGGAATTTTAAAATTCTAAATTCCACATCAAAAAATTGGCGTGAAGCTTTATACGCGCGACTGCGTAAATTCCAACCTTGCAATTCTACATTTCGTCCGATCCGTGCAGAGGCGAAGCGCATAAGATTTCATAAATTCTAACTTAAAATTTTGCTGCGTACCAATCCACGCTTTTGGCACGCATTTGCTTATGACAAATCTGCCTCTTTATTTTAACGCTTTGCTCGCGCCAAAATCTGTGCAGGATCCGTGTAAATTTACGTTAAATTCTGCCGCATATCACCCGACTATTTAAAATTTTATCGTCGCTTTAAATTTGCTTACATTTTAAATTTAAACGCCTTTATATGCAGCCGAATTTTAAGGCGCGGCCGACATATATTGTACCGGTTGTAACTCGGCGCGCTATTTTAGTAGCTCATACATATCGCAGGATTTTTGCCAAGTATCCTTCAATTCCGTCATATTAGGAAGGTCAAGATAAGAGCTATTTTTGCCTGAATCACAAGCTTTCTTGTAATACTGCGCAGCTTTACTTTTATCTTTTTCGACGTAATGGTTAAAAACCGCAAAATTGTAGCAATTCAGTAATTCGCCTGCTATGTCGCAACCTTTTTTATAATAAACCTGCTGTCTTACCGCATCCATTTTAACGCCATCTCCATTGCCGTACATCTCTGCCAACATAGCGCATGCTAGTCCATTTCCTCTGTCGCAAGCTTTGTCATAATAAATTACCGCTTTTGATATATCTTTTTCGACTCCGTCTCCGTCCTTATACATGGCCCCTAATAATGCGCAATCAAGAGCGTCTCCAGAGTCGCATTTTTTTTCAAAATACTCGACGGCTTTTTTTGGATCTTCTTGCATCATTACGCCCGAGGCTCCGAGACAACCGAGCTTATTTCCGCCGTTACAAGCTTTTTCAAATAGTTTTAGCTTTTTTGCGTTATCCTTACATTGCAATCCTGCCTCGGCGCAAGATTTCATATTGCCGTCATTGCACTCTTTTTCTAGCATCTCAAGCTCGGACGCTCCTAACGCAAAGCAAGCGGCGAGCGCCAACGCAAATAGCGATTTTTTCATTTAGTATCCTTTCCGGGTAAAATTTGGCTAATTCTACCCCCCCCCCCTAAAAAATTAATTAAATTTATCGCGAATTTTAAAAAGGCGGCGAGAATTTAACGGCTACAGAGCCGCTAAAGCCGCTCAAAATTTAAATTTTACCCGAATTGGGCTATAATCCCTTTTTCGAAATTTAACCTTGGACAAAGATTTGAAAATAGCGTTTTTTGACTCGGGTATCGGCGGGCTGAGCGTGCTCGCCGAGGCTCTGCAGCGGTTTAGCGGGGCGGAGTTTTTGTATTTTGCCGACGAGGATCACGTCCCCTACGGCACAAAAAGTAGGGCCGAGATCGTGCGGCTGAGCCTCGATGCGGTCGGGTTTTTGGTCGCGCACGGCGCGAACGGGGTCGTCGTTGCTTGCAATACCGCCACGAGTGCGGCTATCTCGGAGCTTCGCGGCGCATTTAGCGTGCCCGTCATCGGTATGGAGCCCGCCGTCAAGCTCGCTGCGGACAGCTTCGGCGCGCGCCCGACGCTGCTCATCGCCACGCCGCTAACGATCGCGGGTGAGAAGCTCGCTCGCCTCGTGGGGCGACTGGAGTGCGAGACGTGGAACCTACCGCTGCCTAGCCTCGTGGAGTTTGCGCAGGATTTAGAGTTTGACTCGCCCACGGTTCGGACCTATCTGCGGGAGGAACTGGCTAAATTTGAACTTAAGCGCCTCGGTTCGCTCGTGCTTGGTTGCACGCATTTTAACTATTTCAAGGACGTTTTGCGCGAAATTTTGCCGCCGCACGTGCGCATCATCGACGGCATCGACGGCACGCTAAATCGCCTTGCAAGCGAGCTGGGCGGAGGGCTAAAGCTTGCGCGCGGCGAGGATTATTCGGCGCAGGCGACTAAATTTAACGCAGGCGGTGGCTTAGAATTCGATACGAATTCATTGGCGCAAGTCGGTAAATTTGAGGCACAAGGGCGAGGCGCGGGCGGCGGACAGAGCATAAAGGGTAAGAGCAAGCAAGACGAGGGGGTCGATAAAAGCGCTCGCAGCGAGCAGGACGCAGGAGGGGGCAACGAAAGCTATGTCGGCAAAAATAATGCAGAAGAGTGCGGCAAGAGCGGCGGAGGGTCGGCAGGCGATGCGCACGACGTAGAGCAGTGCGGCGAAGACAAACGCCGCATGTCGCCGCGCGCCGTAGATGCGAATTCGCAGCTCAAGCTTTATTCTCGAGGCGGCGCGGATTTGTCCTTGGAATTTAAGCCGAGAGGCGAAGGAACGGGCATTTCGCGAGTGAATTATCCAAACGGCAACAGCGTGGAATATTTTTGCTCGGGTAGGGCGCTAGATGCGGCGCAGCTGCGCAAGGTGGAACTATTTTT
Organism: Campylobacter sp.; assembly: GCF_019423325.1. Classification (NCBI taxonomy): domain Bacteria; kingdom Pseudomonadati; phylum Campylobacterota; class Epsilonproteobacteria; order Campylobacterales; family Campylobacteraceae; genus Campylobacter; species Campylobacter sp. The sequence continues at coordinate 378,606 of NZ_JAHZBQ010000003.1, forward strand.
AAAACGGCTTGATGCGATGCGAGGGATTAGCTAGGCAGCGCGCCTATGCGCCGCAGCGCGGATTGAAATTTTATCACATCGCGGATCGCACCACGCAAATTAAAATTCTAGCGCATCGCAGATTGTGCCGTGAAAGTTAAAATTTTGATGCGCTATAAATCGCAGCGCAGACTTAAAATTTCGCCGTGCGAAAATTTAACTCGGCTCGGCGATTTAGAAGCGGCTTCGCAACGGCGTGCGAGCAATGGTGTCTCGCTACCACCCGGCGCGCGAAAATTAAAATTTGACGGGGCAAGACACCGTCATTGCTACTCCTTTAAATTATATAGCGTAAACCGAGATTGCCGTATGTGAGGAGATACCTCGCCGCACGAATTATCGCCGTAGATTTGAAATTTTAAATTTAGACTAGAGCGCGGATAAAGTGCGCGAGAGAGGTTAAAATTTAGTGCACCGCGCAAACCGCCGCCGAGAGAAATTTAGACTAGGCGCACGGCGTAAATTTTAAAATGATTAAATTCTAAGGCGCCGCGCAGCCCATAAATCTTTTCTGTGATAGCCAAGCCCGCAGGCTTTAAATTTGAAATTCCAAAATCCGTAAAGCAAGATTTTGCGCCGTATCATTTCGGAGGCGAGATTTATACTGCAAAATTCAGCGCCGCGCAGAGTGAATTAAAATGTATTAATACCGTAAGAGAGGAGCGGTTTTGATCTTAGGCTGATACCAAAATAATTTATCGTGCTTGATTTTCCAAAAAGCCCCTTAATTTCATATTGCCATTAGCCTCTTTTGCATTCATCAAATTACTATACTCAACGCTATTTTTATCTGCCGGCTCTTTCTCTTTATATTTTTCTATGATAGCCTTAGCTTCGTCCAAGTGTTCCATATAATACTTGACCGAATACGCCATACCCTTTTCCTCTACGACAGTTTTGGCGTTCAAGCAATTTTTATATGAGTTGCTTCCGTCTTTTAAAGTATTGAAATCACACTTTGCGTAAACCTCTTTAGCCTCATTTAGATGAATATCGTAATATTCCTTGGTCTTTACCTCGGTATCGTCACCGCAACCAACTAATAAAGCAGCTAACACCCCCCCCAGAGGAACATTTTGGGATTTTTCATTTCATTCTCCTTATTTGAAATTTATCGGTATTTTACTATCCGTTTACTTTAAAAATTTTAAATTGCGTGCGGCCGCGCCGTTTTAACGCGGCTAGTTAAATTTAGCTTTTAAAATTTGCCCGCGCTTTTTGAAATTTCGTTTTAAAATTTTACTTGCGCGACGGAATTTTACAGAGTGAAATTCCGCGAGCCAGATTAGAATTTCGCCCAGCAGAATTCCGCATCGCTGCGGAATTCGGAAGCGGAAGGCAAAAGCGAAATTTAAAAATTTACAGAGCTACTCCTCTATCTTTTTGCCTGCAAATCGCACGAGAGCCCACGTAACGGCAAATCCCATCGGTAGCGCGATCCAGACGCTAAGTCCTAGCGCTACGGGCAGATAGCCCGCCACCACGGCGACCGCGCCGACGGATAGAGCGTAAGGCATCTGCGTCTTTACGTGCTCGATATGATCGCAGCCTGCGCCCATCGACGAAAGGATCGTGGTATCCGAAATCGGCGAGCAGTGATCGCCGAAAATCGCGCCGGTTAGCACGCCCGAGATATTTACGATCATATAGGCGTGAAGCGCGTCGCCCGAAAGCCCGTAGTGTAGCCCCACGGCGTTTGCCAAAGGTATGGCAAGCGGCATTAAAATTCCCATCGTGCCGTAACTCGTGCCCGTCGAAAAGCTAATGAACGAACCCAGCACAAAAATCGCTACCGGAAGCAAGAATTTCGGCGTGTTTTGACTTAGCATATCGACCAGATAGCGCGAGGTGCCGAGCTCTTTGATGACAGAGCTGAGCGACCAGGCAAGCAGCAAGATCACGATCGTAACGATCATCGTCTTCCACCCCTTGATCCACGTAGAGATCGCCTCTCTGACGTCAAAAATTTTGCGGTAAACGCTCATAAATATAGACACGACCGTAGCAAGAAGCGCCGCTTGAAAAAGCGCGACCGACGAGTTTGCGTTGCCGAAGGTCGCCTGAAGCGTTGCAAAGCTTAGCGGAGCGGCTTTTGCGGCTGCGAGAGCATCGCCTTGCAGCTTGCTTAGCCCGCTAAAATAAAAGCTCGCAAATGCGCCGCAGATTAGCACTATAAGCGGGATAACGGCGTTTGAAGCCTGCGGCTTGATCCCCTCTTTGGGCTCTAGCGTTTTATCTTCTAGCTCGGCGATGTTAGAATTTTTAGAGTGGATTTCGCCGCTCGCTGCGCGCCTTTCGGCAGAGAGCATCGGCCCGAAATCCCTGCGCATGAACGCCACGTAAACTACGAAAGCGAGCATGAAAAGATTGTAGAAGCGATACGGCATGGTTTGCACGAAGATCGAGAAGGCGTTTACGTTTTGCACGCCGATCTGATCATATCCCGCTCTTATCAGAGAGACTTCGAGACCTACCCAGGTAGAAATTAGCGCGATACCCGCAATCGGTGCGGCGGTAGCGTCGATGATGAAGGCGAGCTTTTCGCGGCTAACTCTAAATTTATCGGTGATCGGCCGCATGACGGGGCCTACGATCAGGGCATTTGCGTAGTCGTCGAAAAATACGAAAAGACCCATAACCCACGTCGAAATTTGCGCCGAGATACCCGTTTTAGCGCGCTTGCTAATCCAAAGCGCCACGGCTTTCGTGCCGCCCGTCCTGCTAATCAGCGCGACCACGCCGCCGATACAAAGCACCTGCAAAAGCACGCCCGCGTTGCCTTTGCTAGCCATCGAGCCCACCACGCGCGCGACCAGATCAGTAAAGCTGCCCACAAGCGCGGAGATTGGATTATCACCCACGACGGCGAGCATATAAGTGCCGCTAAAAACGCCGATGAAAAGCGATAAAATCACCTCTTTGGTGATAAAGGCAAGCGCGATCGCCACGACGGGCGGTACCAGCGTCCAGATGCCGAAAAGCTCGGCGTTATGCTGCCTGGTCGCATCATCCACCGCAAATGCGGCAACCGATAAAAACATTAGTAATAGAATTTTTTTCATTTTCTCGCCTTAAAATTTAATGCTTTTCGATAAAAAGCCCAGCCCAGCTCTGCTGCGTCGCCATCGCCTCTACGACGTTGATATTTACTCGGTGCGGCATCGCTAGGCAGTTTAGCACGATCTGCGCGATATCCTCTGGTAGGATCGCATCGACTCCCTCATACACGGCCGCGGCGCGCGCTACATCGCCTTTAAAGCGCACCTCGCTAAACTCGCTCTTGCAGATTCCAGGAGCGATCTCCGTCACGCGGATGCCCGTGCCGCGCAGGTCGTTGCGGATATTGCGGCTAAACTGCTTGATAAACGCCTTGCTCGCGCCGTAAACGTGGCTACCCGGATAGGGCCACGCGCCCGCAGTCGAGCCGAGATTGAAGATATAGCCGCTACCGCGCGCGATCATCAGCGGCAGCACCGCCTTGGTCGAATACAGCACGCCTTTGATATTCGTATCGACCATCGTCTCCAAATCCTCTACGGGCGTCTGCGCGATCCCCTCAAGCCCGAGCGCAAGACCCGCGTTATTTACGAGCACCTCGACATCTTTGAAATTTTCAGGCAGCGCGCTTACGGCATCAAACACCGCAGCTTTATCGCGAATATCCGCGGCGATAATGTGCGTGTTGCCTAGCTCGCCGGCTAGCTTTTGCAGCCGCTCTTTGCGCCGCCCGAGTGCTATGATCTTATAGCCCTGCGCGCTAAGCGCCCTAGCGATCGCCTCGCCAAAGCCGCTCGTAGCGCCCGTGATGAATGCCGTATTTTTCATATGATCCCCTTTGCGTAAAATTTTAAATTTAGCGCAATGATAACGCAAAACGAATTTAGAATTTATGAATTTTATCTTGCGGCGCGGGCGAGGATGAAATAATGCGAAAACATTGGGCGTACTTCGAGCGCGCACGAGCTCGCGATCGGCAGTGGATTCGGCGAGCACACGGCTAAATTTAAAATTTTGCGCCGTTCGTTTGTCGCGGTTTGCTATAATTACCTAAATTGAGGAAAAAGGCAAATGAGCAAATTTATACGATTTATCCTTGTTGGTATCTGTGTTTGCGCCACTTATGCGGGTCTTAAATATGCTTTTATACTCTTTATCACGTGGCTCATGTTTAGTGGGATATATTTTGACGGGCCGGGTGCACTGCTCGGCATACCGCTCACGTTTTTAAGCTCGTCGGTTATATTTGATTATTATTGTATTGCGCTAGGCTCTCATCTGCTCTTTTTATCGCTGCTTAAAGGGCGCGACGTGAAAACGCGGTGGATTTTACCTTTATTTTTTCTCATAACGCTCGCGTTTTGTAGCTTTTGCGTCTTAATCGGGCACGAAGATTATCAGCGCATAAACGCGCTTTTTGCACTCTTGCTTATCTCTCCTTTTACGCTCATCGCATACGCCATCGTTACGACCGTAATCCTTGCCAAAAATAAAATTTCGGATTATTATCCGGTCTTAATCGCGATAATTTTTGTGCCCATTCATGCCGCCAGCATAGGGATATGGGGATTAGAACGGATATATTTTGGAGTGTTTCTAAACGCGACGATACTGGGGATTTTTTATTTCACGGCGAAAATCGGGCGCGTAAATTTGATCGCACACAGACCCGTACCCGACAAAACGCAAAATTCTAAAGACCGCGTTATCAAAACAATACAAAGCAGCGCGACATTTTTAAACGACGATATTTTAAAGAAGCGCTAAATTTTATCCTTTTTTAAGAATTCTACATAACGCTTTTGTCTCGCACTACAAGCTTATATTCTTCCCGATAAATCTGAGCTTTACCGACAAAACCTTCAAAAACTGCGCCGTTTTGCCTCTTGACACATTGACGTCGCTATTTGATCAAATTTATATCCAGCGCGATCTTATCGTTTTTGATCACGCCGATACCCTTGTTTAGCACGTTTTGCGCGATCTGTTCAGCTTCAGCTAGCGAGTGCATCGCGAAGATGCCGCACTAAAATTTATTCAGCTCAGCGATGCCCTCTTGAGGATACGCCTAAAATATTTCATGCTCGCGCTCCACACCGCTATGACGGTAAAGCTTGGTTTAGATAGCAACTACCCCAATAAAATTTCATCTGTTGCCCATAAAACCTTTTGCGTTTTTCGATTTAGAATTTGGGTTGTGAGAATTTCATTTGTCGTTTGCAGATACTCAGAATAAATATTGTGGCTATTTTATACGTGCAGAATAAGATAAAATTTGTAGTTCTCAGGTGCGCCAAAATCAGCATACCTCGTTTTATAAGTGACAAAATAAAGCGCGCTGGAATCGGTTCCTACTTGAAATTTTATTTAAAAAGCAAATCGGATTTTAGCTTGGAATAAACCTGCTCGCCTTTTAGCTCGCGGACGATTTGCAGTGCGAATTCCATCGCAGTAGCGGGACCTTTCGAAGTCATTATATTTTGATCTTTTACGACATTCGCCGAATTCGTATAGCCTAGGTGGGCGATCTGATTTTCAAAGCCTGGATAACAAGTGTAAGAGCTTTTTAGCACACCCGCGGTAGCTAGCGCCCACGGAGCAGCACATATTGCGCCAATTTTTGTATTATTTGCATCAAAGTCACGTAGAATCTTACCGAGCGTCGCGCTTTTGGCTAAATTCTCCGCACCGGGCAAGCCTCCCGGTAAAACTATCATAGAAAATTCAGACACCTTAATATCATCCAAAATTTCATCCGCCACAAGCTCGATGCCGTGCGTACCGCGGACGCATTTTTTCTCTAAGCCCACGGCTAGAGCATCAATATCCGCGCGTCTTAAAATATCAATGATACTTATCGCCTCGAGCTCCTCAAATCCGTTAGCTAAAACTACTGCCACTTTCATAGCATACCCCCTATTTTAGATACGAGCCCTGCTCACTAGGGGCAGTGGAGATATCGGTATTACCACTAGCGCGAGATGGGCTATCATATAAGAATTCATCGTCGCCTTTTAGATAGCCGATGATATAGCCAACTTCTTCAGCGGTGGTTTTGGCAGCGATAGGCTGCATAATATACTTCATCTTTTTGCCATATTGCCCGTCGGAGGTGTAGCTTGAGATCGCGATTGCAATCTCCTTCGCGCTTAGATCTTTTAGCTTACGAGAGCTGCCATAGGCGCGCTTCTGTCCTTCTGAGCCGTGGCAAGAAGCACAGTTGGCATCGTAGATTACCTTACCTTTTTCTTTGATATAGTTGATGTTACGATTTATTTTTGTGCCTCCGCTGATAATGTTGCCTTTGGCATTAGGGGTATTTTTGTAGATATTTACGGTTACATTTTCATCTTTAGAATGCTTTTCGATCAGGGATTTTAGCTCTTTGGCAAACTCACCTTTGGCTTCGAATACATACGTATCATCGCCTGCTTTATCTGCAGCATTTAAATTAAAGGCAAAAAAACATGCTAAAAAAGAAATTTTAAAAATTTTCATAGAAAACCTTGATTTAGAATTTAAAAAGGGCGAAGCAAAAGCTTCGCCCTAATTTTACCCGTATAAGGTAAATAATTAGAAGCTGTATTTAGCCTCAAATCTTATGCGATCTTTTTTCTCATCAAGACCGCCAGCAGCATCGTCAATCTTATAGTGAGAATACCAAGTTTTGAAGCTTAGCTTTTCATTATATTTATAAGAAATTCTACCTACTACTTCGTATGCATTATCACCATCTGCTTTACCATCTAGGTAATCGGCACCGATTCTGATACCAGTATCGGGGATAGTATAGCCTGCTACTACATACCAATAGTGGTTCTCGCCAGTAAAGCTTCTATAATCTAGTAACTCTTCACCTGGGCTGATGAAAGAGCCTTGATCTTCAAAAGATACAAAAGAAACTTTATCTTTATCATCAGGTTCAAATTTTAAATAACCTGCAGCTAAATCAACGCCAAAGAAACCAGCATTAGCTTCTGCAGCCCAGAAATCTGCATCACTAGCACCCGCATCTTTATAATCACCGTCAAAATCAGAGAATGCATACTGACCTTTTACGCCAAGATTAAAATCATCAGAGATATCAAAGTTTAGAGCTAGTTCTGCAGCGAAAAGCTGTGTTACGTCCTCTAGAGCATTATACCATAGCTGGAAAGATACCGGATCGTATGAGCCCATAAATCCTATACCGTATAGATTATGATCAGTAGTTAGTTTATTATCTACCGCTGCCCCCCAATCAAGGCTTGAAATATCTCCATCATTCTCTAAAGAATCCATCCAAAAGCCGCTAATTGTCAAGCCCTCGATATCGGTACTAGTAATCTTAACACCGTCTCCATACATATCATCAGTAAAGAACGAGCCTATGCCTTGGCGACCGACTGCGATTGTAGTACCGCCCACAGTGTATCCTAAGTAAGCTTTAGCGATATCGAAATCGGAATCTAGATCTTCTCTTCTTGAGCCATATAAACCATGATATTGGCTATTCGAAGAAGAAGCGGATTCGCCATGATCTTCATCCATAAATCTAACCCCTACTACACCAAAGAAGTTATCGTCGATTTTAGCTTTAAAATCTACTTCCGATTTAAACTGCCAAACACCCCTATTGCTATCTCTTTGATTCTTTCTGTGATCGTGGGTATATCTCATACGAGCGTATCCGTTTAGATCCACATCTTTGATAGCTTCCTCTAACGGAACAGCACTTGCACTCATAGCAAGAGCACCTGCAGCGACTGCTGCCGCTAAACTAAGTTTAACTAGTTTCATTTTGAACTCCTTTAAAAGTTTGTAAGCGCAATAGTAGCACAAAATGACAAATTATATGCTTAAAATAGGCTGAAAAATACTAAAATTTTACCAAATTGTTACCGAGTATTTACCGAAAACCCAAATTTAACGGGTATAAAAAAAGCGAGACCCACACAGGCCTCGCCGATTATTGAAAGGAGTTCTAATTTCGATGTGTGGATTATATCAGGCTGCGGTAAACAGACGGCAACACCTCTTTCATGCGGGAGAAATTTCATAAAATTTTACGATGTGAAATTTTATGAATGAAATTTCAAGATACGAAATTCGCAAAGCGTGGGTTTTAGAAATCTACGCGGCATCTTATCAGCGGAGAATACGGCACTGAAAACGAGCAGTACGCGAAAAACTGCGAGAAAGAAAATTTATAAGAATTTCGCAATCAAAATTCTAGCGCTAGCTGTATTTCTATAATATAGAATTTTGCGGACAAAATGGCACTATGCAGCAAGGAATTTAAGCGCGAAAGCAAGTGGATATAAAACGCTAACCGAGCCATAGAAGCAAGACGCGCAGCGCAGAATTCTGTGAAATATAAAATTCCACAACTTATAAAATATAAAATTTATGCAGGCAATCGCGTAAAGAATCAGCGGACTTTAAAGCATAAGCAAATCGCGCAAGTCCGCCATGATTAAGAACAGAAACTATTGCCTTCATAAGAGTATAGAGCAAACACAAAAACGTTTCACAAAGTAAAAGCAGGCTCGCTTACCTTAAAGGGTGGAGCATCTAAAAATCGCGTAGGATTAAAAGCTGATATTTTCGCTCTCCGGTACAGCAATAGCGTCGTTTTTATGCATTTGTTTGGTCTCGATTTTACCGATATCATAAGCGCGCGGAGCAACGGAACCTGCCTTGCGCGAGATGATTCGCATATCGGTGATAGCGCCTGAGGTGGTACTTATGTAGGCAGTATCTCCCGCAGCCGCATAATATTTGCTTGCGCGAGCGGTGTATAGCTCGCCGCTGGATAGGTCTTTAAACGTATATACGTAAGCTGTGGAGCTTTGGCGAGTGTAGTTTACGATCTCGGATTTGAGCGAGCGTAAGTTGCCTGCAGGCGTCGGAGCGGTGCTTACGGCGCAGCCTGCGATGCCAAGAGCCAAAAGTGCGGAAAATATGAAATTTTTCATTCAGTCTCCTTAATTCGTAAAATTTGAACTTTTAGAGTAGTAGGTTTGGGCTTAAAGTTTGCTTTTTTGAGAGGCATCGGAGTGGAATTTAAACGACTATGGATGCGCTTGCGTCGCTGGCATTTGTTTTTGAGGAGCATTGAAGTGGAATTTAAACAGATCTCTCTTAGCGTTAGGCGAAGCGAGAATGCGCTTTTGGCGATTTTTCTATATAAGTGAGGCAGAATTTAGCAGTAATCGCGAGCGAGACTTGGTAGTCGCGTCTAAATCAAACACGGTAGAACTTTAGCTTCTTTTACCTGGCTAGCTTGCATCAGCACTCTTTGCGGCGCTGACTGCGATATTTGCAAAAATCGGGCTTGAAGGCATCAACTCTCACTTCGCAACTTTTATCCGCACGATCATCATCGCCCTATGTCTCGCCATATTCTTGCGCTACGCTAAAGCCTGGCAGCCGTTATCGAGCCTAACCCCTCGCAACTGGGTATTTTTGATACTAAGCGGGCTGGCTACGGGTGCATCGTGGCTAGCGTATTTCAAAGCCCTACAAATCGGCAAAGCCTATCAAGTAGCACCGATCGATAAACTAAGCGTAGTACTCGTTGTGATCATCGCCGTGATCTTTTTAGGCGAGCGCCCGAGTCTTCGCGAATGGCTTGCGCTAGCACTCATCGGCACAGGCGTGATAATACTAGCATTTAAATAGGGTAAAATTTGCCCTAAACCTATCTCTTGTGGTCTTTTTAAGCGCCACTCTCGCACTACGCTATACACTTTGATCAGATAAACCCACTGCCGCTTCTGCAAAATTGCCGCCCTAAACCGCTATGATTTCTTATGGCTTGACTTTAGCCTACACGATTTCTAGGCATTATCTGAAACGCGCCGGTAATCGATTTGCCGATACCTTGCTGTAGTTAGGCGGTCTTTAAGGTAATTTTAGTTCTGCTTAAAAGCAGTGAGATTAAAATTTATGAGAAATCAAGAATTTACACCTTAAAATTCCAAAAAATATCGACTCGCCGTACCATAAAATAAAATCGCATCCGCAAGTTTAAATCGAACTGTAAACTTCTAAATCTACAGTATGGTTGATCACAAGCTAATTACGCAAGATGCGAATTGAAATCTTGCACACTTCCATAGCTCCGCCTAAATCTATATACTTGCTGCCTAACCCTTGCAATCGCCGCAAGCGCTAGGCTTATAGAATAATAAGCTAAGATCGGGAGAAATTACTCTCCCTTACCCTTCTTACCCCTCTTACCTTTAGCCTTAGATGGTCCCTCTTCTTTAGCTTCGTCTTTCA
>NZ_JAHZBQ010000004.1 GCF_019423325.1 Campylobacter sp.
CCCCCTCCCCCCAAAAACAACCCCCCCCCGGCGGACCCTAAGCACATTTTTCCCCTTTACCCCCTTAAAGTGAATTTTTTAAAAAAAAACCCCCCCCCCCCCCCCCCCCCCCCCGCTTAAAAACGGGTAAATTTATAGCCTAAATTTTAAAATTTCGCCGCAAAAATTTCGCTCTCTTAATCCACGAAATTCCGTGCGCCGCAATTTTGCCGCGCATGCGGCGCTTTGCGCCTTTTAGCGAAATAATCTTGCGGTAAAATTCCAAGATAGCCCGTCCGCATCGCATCGCCGAAATTCCCCGCGCAGTTTTTACGCGCAAAGGCGGTAAAATTTAGAAATTTTAACCAAACTTTCGCTATCATCACGGCTTAAATTTCACCCAAAGGAAACCGATGTTTGAATGGATCGCCTCACCTGAGGCATGGATCAGCCTGGCGACGCTCACGGGGCTTGAGATCGTGCTTGGCATCGACAATATCATCTTTATTGCGATTTTGTGCGGCCGCCTGCCTGAGGCGCAGCGCGGACGCGCCCGTATAATGGGGCTTGCGCTTGCGATGTTCACGCGCATACTGCTACTTCTTAGCTTAAGCTGGATCATGGGGCTAACTAAGCCGCTATTTAGCGTGCTTGCGCGCGATTTTAGCGGACGCGATCTCGTGCTGATCGGCGGTGGATTGTTTCTGCTCGTCAAATCCACGCTCGAGATCCACTCCAGCGCCACTGGCGAGGCACACGAGCATAGCGCTAGCGGCGGCAAGGCGAGCTTCGGCGGCACGCTCGTGCAGATCGCCGTTTTGGACATCATCTTTTCGCTCGACAGCGTCATCACCGCCGTGGGCATGGCGCAGCACCTGCCCGTGATGATCCTCGCAGTCGTCATCGCCGTGGGCGTGATGATGCTCGCTAGCGGCGCGATCGCGCGCTTCGTGGACGCAAACCCGACGATCAAAATTTTAGCACTTGCGTTTTTGATCCTAGTGGGCGTCTCGCTGATCGCCGACGGGCTGGGCTTTCACATACCTAAGGGCTACATCTACTTTTCGATGGCGTTTTCGCTGCTTGTTGAGCTCATCAATATCCAGATCCGCAAAAAATCCGCCGCGAAATAGGCGGAACGGAATTTTGCGAGATCTCAAAGGCGCGCATGGGCTTTGCTAAATTTCTTTCACCGTAGCAGATCAAACTTGCTCGCGGCACGGTCAGGGATTTCAAGCTAGAGCCCGCGGCTGCAGACACGACGAAATTTAGCTTTACGCTGGAGGGCTTGCGCTTTGCGGGAATTTTGGACTTAAGGCGCGACGGACTCTATCTGCCGATATGCGAGGACGACGAGCTGGCGGTGATATATGAGGCTTCGAGTTTAAATTCCAGCCGCGAGGCTTTGAGGGGCTTAAATTCCCGCCGCAGCGCTTTAAACGGCGCCGATTTAAGCGGTGAAAATTCCGCAGAGCGCCCTAACTGCGAAGTTTCAAGTAGCGGAAATTCCACCGCCGCAAATTCAAACCGCGACGCATATAGCGATACGGCGGCAAGTGCGCGCCAAAATTCTGTGGTATCTGATTTATCGGATAAAGATCGCAGCGGTATAAATTCCGCCGCTTTAGGTTTTATCCGCAAAGATTTAAGCGGCTCCCTCTCTTTAAATTCTACCCGCGAGGAGCACGGCGCTTTGGCAAACTCCGCCGCTTCCGTCCTTCCGCTAGATTTCGTTAATCTAAGCCTAGGCGCGCAGCGCTGGAAGGACGCCGGCAGCACGGCACTCGCCATGATATTCGCAGCCTTCGGCGTAACGCTAGCTGCGATGAGTATCTACTGCATAATCTTCATCTTTGATGCAAGGGCTCCTGTGGGGGCGATAGCCCTGCCCGTCCTTGTGCCTTTTGCGTATTGCAGCTTCAAGTTTATGCGAAGAGACTGGCGCGCCGCGAAGTTCGGACGCATATTTGCGGCTCTCGCGCACTCCAAAGAGCCCAAGCGAAGCGGCGAAGCGAGCGGCTACGCCAGCGGCATGCGCGTGCTGCAAAGCGGCGACGTTTATTATTTTGGCTTCGCGCTGGACGGAGTATATTTATCGGGCGATAGTAAGCTGCAGATCGTTTCCGGCGCGCTACGTTCGGATCAAAATTTAGCGGAGCTCGCAGATGGCGAAAATTCTGCGGAATTTAAGAATTTAAACGCAGAAAATTCTACGAGCGTTGAGAATTTTGCGAAATCAACGAATTCTGCAAGCTCTGTAAATTCTGCCAACGCAGCAAATTCTATAAATTCCGCCAGCTCCGCCGAAGCCGCGGCATCCGCCAAGGCGAAGGACGCTTCGCAGAGCTTTGAGCTGCAAAACGGCGATATTCTCCGCGCCCGCTACAAGGACTACCGCGTAAGCGGACTGTGGAACCAAAGCCGCGGCATGAAGCTCGGCGATACGCGCAGCGGACTTCGGCGCGTGATAGATTTTATCGCGAGCGTGGCGCTACAAATAGGTCTGCGTCTAGGCGGCGCGCTCGTGCTGACGTGGCTCGGCGATCACATCGGCGGCTCCTTCGGCAACGCCCTAAGCTTCATCGGATTTTTGCTGCTGCTTAGCCTTATGCTTTGAAAGGCGAATTTCAAACGGCAGCCTCGCGGAATTTTGCAACTTCAAGGAATTTCAAATTTCGCAATTTCGCAGAATTCTACAGCGAGCGGATTTGGATTTTAAATTTTAAGGCTTTTGGGTTGTAAATTTAAAAGCGTAGAATTTCAAGGCGCGGAATTTTAATTTCAGAATTTTAAATTTTGCGGCGCAGAATTCCGTAGCATGGATTAAAATTTTAAATTTCAAAACGCGCGGGATTTTAAGGCGCGTAAAATTCCAAAGCTCGAAATCCAAAAGCGGAAATTTAAAATTTTAAATTTCAAGGCGCGCAGAGCTGTAGCATGTGGAGCTGCGGCGCGGCGTGTGAAGTTATAGTGCGCGAGGCTGTGACACGCAAAGCTGCGGCGAGCCACCCGCTAGCTCCAAATTCTTTCGTTTAGTTTTAGGTTTTTTACGATCGCTAAAAAGTGCGAAAGCTCGCGCTTGAGCTGCGCGGCGGGGTCGCGGCGTAGCACGCTTTCGTCGATGTCCGGCTCGAAATTATCGCAGCCCGTATTTACGAAAATGTAAATTTTGCTATCTAAAAAGCTAAGACTGACGGGCGCGGCCACGGCGCCTGCGAAGTGCAAGAGTCTCCGCATAAAGGCGGGCGTTAGAATATACATCGCGCCCGCCGCGTCCGCGGAATACACGGCGAAGGCGGCGTTAAACTCCGCATCGTCCATATCGATCTTTTTTAGCCCGCCTGTGTTCGGCGCGCCGGCGCGAGCGGGAAAAACCAGGGTTTTGACGCTTATGCGTTTGTTAAATTCCGCGTAGAAAAAGGTGCCGAGGATTTCGCTTTCTGAAAATCTATTAAATAAGCTCACGTCACAAAATGCGAACTTCACGCCGTCATAAACGCCTGAGACCCTGTCGTTGCCGCCTTTGAATTTATCTAGTCGAAAAAAGAGCCCCGAGAGCTTAAGCTTGGCGGGATCGATACTGCCTCCAATATCGTATCGATAGCCGAACGCCTTGAAATAAGGCATTAGATAGTGCTCTTTAAAAGCGCACTGAAATTTTACCGAATAATCTTGTTTAAAGCCTCTAAACAATACGAATAAGCTCGAAGCAGCCAAGATTAAAGTTATAATCGCGAGTAAGATATATTTGGAAATCGTGGGGCGATTTTGTAAATCGTTTAGAAATAGGCTCATAACAAAAAGGCAGGCAGCGTAGATTATCTTAGCTTTTATGGAGCCTTCATCGCACAAAACGGCTACTATAAGAACAACCGCGAATAATCCGATAAGAGACAACAAATCTGCCATCTCTCCTCCGTCGCGTAGCTTGTATAACAAAAACGCGCCGTAAAATAGCATGCACGCCGCCGCGAAGATCGTATTTCTTTTCGCCTTATACAAAAGCCCCAGCCTGATCTGCTCCAGCTCGCTTGCGCTCATTTTGCCCCTTTTAAATTTAAGATGGATTATGACGCTTGCGGGCTTTAAATTTGCTTACGAACGGCGACGAAATTTTAAAATTTAGACTTGGATAAATTTGCGATTAAATTTTAGTGGCGGATTGTTAAATGGAGCAAAGACGGAATTCCGGTATAAATTTAAGCGGCGCAAAATTTTAAAATTCCGCGCCGTAAGAGAGATAAAATTTTACGGGCGCGCTTTAAATTCGCTATAAAATTTCACTGCGCCGAGCCGTAAAATTTCGCGAAATAGACGCCGCAGGTTATGCCGCAAAATTTACGAGCGCCTGAGCGAATGCCGCGAAATTTACGGACGCCCGCGCTGCAAAAAGCGCCGCGCGGACGCCGCTAGCAAAATTTAAATTTTTCTATAAGGCGCCTGTCCGACTTCGTAGAAGTTGTTGCCCTCGCTGTCGATCGCTACGATAGCCGGAAAATCCTCTACGGTAAGTCGCGCAACCGCCTCGGGGCCGAGCTCGGGATAGGCCAATACTTCATATTTTTTGATACTTTGGCTGATTAGCGCGCCCGCTCCGCCGATAGCGACCATATAGACGCAGCCTGATTTTTTCATCGCCTCGACGACGGCGTCGCTGCGGTAGCCCTTGCCGATCATGCCGTTGATGCCCACTTCGTTTATCATCGTCGGAGTATATTTATCCATTCGTCCGCTAGTCGTAGGTCCTGCAGCACCGATTGCCTGACCCGGTTTGGCGGGGGTCGGTCCCAGATAATATATAGTCTCGCCAGCTAAGCTTACGGGTAGTTTCTCGCCGCGAGCGAGAGTTTCGGTTAGAGCCTTGTGCGCGGCATCGCGGGCTGCGATGATGGTGCCGCTGATTAGGACGTTATCGCCCGCCTTTAGGCTTTTTACTACGCTTTTATCGAAAGGTGCGGTAATTCTTTTAACTTCTGACATGATTTCCTCCTTATAGTTCGGCGTCGGCATGGCGAGCCGCGTGGCAGTTGATATTAACGGCGACCGGAAGCCCTGCTATGTGGGTCGGATACCACTCTACATTTACTTTAACGGCGGTATTTATGCCGCCCAAACCCTGCGGACCGACGCCCGTAGCGCGCGCCATCTCCAGCAGCTCATCCTCTAGCTTGGCGTAGCGCTCGTCGGGATTTCTGCTGTCGATCGAGCGAACCGCGGCTTGCTTGGCTAAAAGCGCCGCCTTATCCATTGTGCCGCCGATACCGACGCCTACGACCATAGGAGGGCAAGCGTTAGGGCCTGCGTATTTGACCGCCTCTAAAAATACCTTTTTTACCCCCTCGATACCATCTGCGGGAACGAGCATTTTTAGTACCGATTTGTTTTCGCTGCCAAAGCCCTTAGGGGCTACTTTAATCTTAAGCTTGTCGCCGGGGACGATGCGGGTATTGATGACCGCGGGGGTATTGTTTGTGGTGTTTTTACGCTCAAAAAGCGGCTCTGCGACCACGGATTTGCGCAGATAGCCGCCTACGTATCCGTCCGCGACGCCTGCGTTGATAGCGTCCTCCAGATATCCGCCCTCGATATGTACGTCCTGACCGAGTTCGACAAAAACCACCGTCATACCGGTATCTTGGCAGATCGGCGCGACCTCTTTCGCCGCCAAATCGGCATTTTGCAAGAGCTTGCCTAAGATATCTTTGCCGATGGGCGAAGTCTCGTTCTCGCGCGCTTTCTCAAATGCTGCGCGCATGTCGGGCGTGACTTGATAACAGGCTTTTTTGCAAAGCTCGCTAACTACTTTTGTAATCTCAGCCGCTTGGATCGTTTTCATGATTTCTCCTTGTATTGAAATTTTAATGGATTATATTCCGTTAAACTAAAAACTTAGTTTAAAATTTTATCTTCATTTAATAAATTTTAACAAAAGGCTAGAAAATAAGCGGTTTTTAATCTTTTTATAATAAAATACCACTTTTCGAATTATCAAATACTAAAAATTTTGCGAAGAAATTTTAAAATCAAGGAAACCTATGAAAAAGAAAACTCTTGTGCTGCTCGTGGGCGCTTGTGTGCTTATAGGAATGATACTTTCTCTTGGGATTGCGGAGATGGTTCACCTTACGGGCACCGATAAATTCTGCGTATCCTGTCATACGATGCAGCCGATGGCAAACGCCTTTCACAACGATGTTCACGGCGGCAATAACCCGCAAGGTTTCAAAGCCGACTGCGTCGCCTGTCATGTCTCTCATGAAAATACCTTTATGTATCTTTGGACCAAGGCTCTAACCTCCGCAAATGATGTCTACAAGACGGTCTTTACCGATGCCGATAAGATCGACTGGCAAGAAAAACGCAAGGAGCGAAATCATTTCGTTTATGAAAGCGGTTGTCTAAGCTGCCATCGAAATTTAAAAGAGCAGAATAATCAAGTAAATAAAGCCTGGCTCGCGCATAGGGATTATTTCGCAGGCACTACTGGCAAAACCTGCGTGCAGTGCCACGAAAACGTCGGTCACAAAAATATGGGTATAGAGATTACCAAATATTGGGATAAATACAACCGAGAAAATAACAAAACCAAGTAAAGGAGAAGCAATGCTAAAAAAAGTCGCTATTTTAATAGCCTGTATCGCATCGTTTGCATTCGCAGAAATGCCCGCGCAGCATGCGAATATGTCCGCGTCGGACGCGAACGTAAGCAATTCCGTAAACGTTAGTCTTACGAAGAATTTAAAGGTAAATAGGCAGCTTACGCCGCTAGCTAGACGCTGTGTCGAGTGCCATGCCGAAAAAACTCCGGGCGTAGTTGCGGATTGGAAGATGAGCCGCCACGCTCACGTAGGCGTTAGCTGTACCGACTGCCACTCGCAGCCAGCAGATAGCCCTATGGCAGCTAAAGAGCCGCATCCGAAAGACACAGACAATCATATTTCGGTGCTAGTTAGCCCTAAAACCTGTGCCAAATGCCACAGTAACGAGGTTAAAGAGTTTGAAAACAGCGGTCACGCAAGAGGTGCTATGCAGATGCAAGCCAACAAAGGAATAGTTGATCTAATGTATCACTACGAAGGACGTGATATCCCTGATCTTAAACACGCGCCTGATATTACCGGCTGCTCTCAATGCCACGGTAGCGTCATTAAAATGGATGAGCATAACAAGCCTACCAAAGAGACCTGGCCCGTTTACGGCATCGGTACGGTTTATCCGGACGGTAGCGTAGGCGGATGCAAATCGTGCCACTCGAGTCATAAATTTTCGATTGCTGAAGCTCGTAAGCCTGCTGCTTGCGCATCTTGCCACTTAGGACCTGATCATCCGGATATCGAAATTTACAACAACTCAATGCACGGACACGTATTTAACGCTGAAGGCAATGAGTGGAAATTTGACAGCGCTCCTGGTACTTGGGCAGTTCCTGACTACCGCGCCCCTACATGCGCGACCTGCCATATTAGCGGCGGTGTGGGCGATCTAAACTCCACTCACAATGTATCTCAACGCTTGAAGTGGAATTTGTGGCAGCCTAAGAGCAATCTACGCACCGGCGGTAATGAGACCGCGGTAAGCGAGTTTTTAAATACCGGCAAGTTAAACATTGGTAATCCTTTGGCGGGTAACCTAAACGGTCCTGAGGCGGCGCGTGCCGAGATGAAGCAAGTCTGCAAAGAGTGCCACGCAAGCACCCACACGAATAATTTCTTTGAGGTGGGCGATAAGCAGGTACTTCTATATAACGTTTACAACGACGAAGCGACTAAGATGCTAAAAGAGCTTAAGGAAAAGAAACTTCTAAAAGACGATCCTTGGGCGGATGCGTTCCAGCGTATTTATTACACTTCGTGGCATCACGAGGGTCGCAGAATGCGCCAAGGCGCGCTAATGGGCGGACCTGATTATTCGCATTGGCACGGCGTATTCGAGCTCAAAAATGACATCAGAGAGATGCGCGAAATCTACGAGCGCCGCATCAAAACCGGCAAGATCGAGGAATAATCCTTCTTAGTCTGCTAAATTCTGCCAGACTAAACAGATCGAGCTTGTAAGCCCCTGCACTTCGCGGGGGCTTTTTTGTTTGGATAAAATTTTGGAATTTTATTTTGTAATCCGCGCAAAGCCCATCGAAAATCGCCCCTAAAAGCCACTACAAAATCACTATCTAATTATTTAAGATTATTGATAATTTATGACGGAAGTAGCTGATAAATTAGAGTAAATTTATCTCTTTGCAATCCAAAATTAGCTACAATCGCGCATATCATTTAAAAGGAATTTTATGGACAAGCAAACGGCATTAGACTTTTTGAGACTTCATCAGCCGATGCCTGCGCAGCTTTCGGATCAGCTTGTGGCAGAGTTTCGTGCGGTACGGGAGTTTTTGCGTGACAATCCATGTGATGAAGCGCTTGAGCCGCTTTTGCGCTCGCTAAATGAAGGCGACGGCGCAGGTGAATATCCACTCGTGGACGAGGTGCTAGGTGCGGCGGACGATGCTGCTGCGGTAGCTGCGATTAGAGCGGTCTTGGAAGATCCGAGCACGGGCAGCGGAGCGCGATTTTGGGCGACGCTTTTTAGCGTGAGCTTCGTCCGTAAGGAGCTCATCGCAAGCCTGGAGACATCGCTTAAATACGCAAACGATGATTTGATCGAGCTTACGAAGGAACAGATCGAAATGTTTAAGCAGCTGACGTAAAGCTAGCTGCGTAACTTATAGTTGCGCCTTGCTCACCAGATTGCGCTGCTACAAAGCAAATCCAAATTTATAAAAATCGGCTTAATCGAAGGCTGCTTTTAAATTTTAAAATTTTGCGGTCGCTTAAAATTTTTTAGAGGCGGCGATCGAGCAGGCGGCGCACTTTATTTTCTATGGGCTGTGGCAGGCGCCCTGTGCGAGGGTTGTTATCGGCAAAGATATAGCGTCGCCGCTAAGTGCGAGCGGCGCAGGCACCGCGAGATATGTATCTAGGAGGGTAGAAATTTCACGGCGTCGTTTGAAGTAAAATTTTAAATCTGCAGGCTTGTGATAGAATTTAAGTCGTAATAATGAAGCATAATTTAATATCGCTATGAGCTCACCGCTGAAATTTTAAGATTACGTCGCGCAGTGACGAGATTTCGCTCAGTGCGATCCGTACGAAATCTTAAGCCGTAAAGATAAGGCGGAATTTTTAATACGTGGCTTTTGAGACGAAATTTTAAGTAATGAGTTTGAGGGGGAATTCTAAAGCGCGAGTTAGACTATAAACTCGCACCGTCGGTAGAGGATGCCACGCCTTTTTGCGGGCTGAGAACTTCGACCGCGCAACAAAGAATTTCACGCTTTTAGCATTGCAGCTACGAACCTCGGCTACGCAACGAGTAAAACTGTGCTGCGGTTATACAACTAATGATGCCGCGCCATTTTGTAAGCGATCTTGTAGCGAGATTAGATTATTAGTCTCGGCGTGCGGCATAGGAATTTGGGCGGGTGTGATCCGTGCAGGATTAGATGGTGCAGATTTTGCGCCTCCATCTGCACCGCCAAAAATTCTACTGAGCGGAGTTACGATCTAGAAATTTTGCAACGGCACAAAATTGCCTAACGCGGATTTTGAGCTTGCGCGAAATTTCGCACCGGCTAGCATTTGAGAGGCGTAAAATTTAAAATCGCATATCGCTTTAAAATTTTAAACTTATGAAATTTGAGCCGCGCTTACTTTTAAATCCTAAATCACGCGCCGTGTTTGGTGATGAAATTTTAAAATTTTATCGCGCCAAGAGCAGCTCGATCAATCGGCGGACGCAGCTAAAAGTAAGATAGATAAAATGCATCAGCGCGTGAAGCGGGGCTAAATTTAAATTGCTGGCTAAATATTTTAAAGCGCGGCTTAGACCGCTACGCGGGCGTTCACTTTCGGTTCTAAAATAGTTAAATTTAGCGCTAGCGTCTGCGGGAGCTTCGGCTACCTGATTTTTGCGGTGCCGAAGCAAAGTCCGTTTTCGTTGCACTGCATATTTTCGATTTGCGGATCCTCGCTTTCGCCACAAATTTGAATCATCTGATGCGACGCCTCGTCCATTTTGGGCTCGCTGCAATGCGAAACTCCTGGCTTTGGCTGCTCTGGAGCGGAGCAAGCGCATATAAATAACGCTGCGCAGGCGAACAAGAGGGAGTTTTTCATTCTGAATCCTTTTAAAAAATTTTGTAATTTTATCTTTGTAAAACTGAAATTTTGCGGAATTTAAAGCGTTTCGGATAAATTTAACGCCCCTGCATGCCGAGCTGGGCGGCGAGCGCAGCGATGAAATTTTAAAATTTCATCGCGCCAATTCATATTCTTGCGTAAATTTTTAAAATCACCTCAGCGGGCAGCTTTTTCGCAAGATTTTTGCAGTATCTTGTTAGAATCAACACTTATGATTTTTTTGCCCAATTTGCACGCCTTGTCGTAGTATCTCATCGCCGCTCTTTGATCGTCGCTCTCTATATTAGAGGCGTATATCGCGCAAGATACCCAGTTCCCCTCAGAATCGCAAGATATTCTATACTCTTCGGCGATTTTTGCTTTAATTACGTCCTGCACAGCTCTTAAATTTTGCGCTTCAAGCTCAGCAGGTCTGCTGCAAAATTGCTTTATCCCATCGTTAAATGCGGGGTTATTTTGCAATGCGGGATCCGAGATATTTTTGCCAAGCTCGCAGGCCTTTTTATAGTATTTCGCCGCTTCTTTATTATCCTTTTCCTCCATAAATAAGGCAAATAACCCGCAAGCGAGTATATCGCCCTTGCTATCGCAATCTTTCTTGTGTTGCTCGGACGCCTTTGCTAAATTCGCGTTATCGCCGTCCATAACAGCCGCCAAAGTGCAGCTCTCTTTATCGCCCATATCGCATGCCTTTTTAAAGAACTCGAGAGCTTTTTTATCATCTTTTGTTACCTCTTTTCCTTCAAAATAAAACCCTCCTAATCCAAAGCAGCCACGAGCATAGCCGCCGTCGCACGCTTTTTTATAAAATTTAAAGGCTTTTGCCAAATCTTGCTTTACACCGAGATCGCCTAATACAGGGATATTTTCATATATCATACCGAGAGTAGCGCAGGCTTCCTCATACTTCACGGTTCCATTTTCATTCGTGAAATCTTTACCGCTTTCGCAGACCTTTACCAATGTATTTATTTGCTCATCCGTAAGCTCTTTTACCTCTTCGGCAAACATAAAATAGCTTAAAAAAGCCAAAGCTAAAATGATTTTTTTCATTTCTTCCTCCTTAAAATTTTTCGTATCATCTCATTTTTCGTTGCCAGATACTGTCATTTAATGATGTTAAAATTTTTATTACTTTCTTTAATTTTAAAAATTCCGCAGAAGTATACCCCCCCCCCCCCCCTTAATAATCACTAAAATTTAAACAAAGTATTGCTTATCCGCGACTCTTTTGCGCTCGCTGTCGTCTGCCGTAAATTTCACTCAAAAGCGGGGTTAAATTTTACGAAATTTCTAGGCATAAACAATATAAGCGCCATGTCATAGGTTTAAATTTAAAAACACAAGCCCTCTTTAACGTTGATTTAATGCTAAATTTATATAATTTAAGCGAGTTATATTTTAAGAGACGATTAAGAATGAAATGCGCTAAACTTGGAGGCGGATAGAGTATGCAAGATTACGAATTATTGGATGTTTTGTCCAATAAAAGGGTTCTTTGCCTAGAGGACGAGCCTGGGATTTTAAAAAATATAACCGAATCGCTACAGCTGTTTTTCGGCGAAGTAGTGGGGGTTAAGGACGGGCTGGAGGCGCTTGATGAGGCGATGAGCGGTTCGTACGACGCACTGGTTTTTGATATCGGCGTGCCGCATATGGACGGGCTAGAGGTCGTTAAAAAGATCCGTGCCGCGGGTATCAGCGTGCCGATCGTGATACTTTCGAGCCACACCGAGCAGGAGTATCTGTGGCGGGCGGTGGAGCTTAAGATCACTAGGTATCTGCCTAAGCCGTATGACAAAAACGCCTTTATAAAGGCGCTGCAAGACGTCGCTGCGGAGCTGATAAATCACGCGCCGATATTTAGCATAAGCAGTGAGCTGAAGTATGATTTTGCCAAAAAGATCATCTACGTCAAAGACAGCGCCTGTCATCTTTCCAAAAGCGAAAGCAAGCTTTTGGAGTACTTCTTAGCGCGCAAAAATCAAACCGTAACCTACGAGCAGCTATTCGACTACATGTGGGAGTTCGAGCAGCCCAGCAAGGAGGCGATCAAGGCGATCGTCAAAGAGCTACGCCGCAAGATCGGCAAGGACGTGATCAAAAATTTATATGCGGTGGGGTATCTCTTTGAAGTATAAATTTAAATTTATCGTAGCGGTTTTCGTGCTGCTATATATCGTAATTACGGCTTTGGTTTTTAACTTCTACCGCGAGCTTGCGCTAAAAGATACGAGGCGCGAGGCGTTTTATATCCTAGATACGATGAATGCGGTGCGCGATTACGTCTCGACCGTGCAGCGCCCGCTAATAAACGAACTTAAGGAAAAAAAGCTTCTGAGTGAGGATTTTTTCGATCCGAGGCTGATGTCCTCGACCTACATAACGCGCGAAATTTATAAAATTCAGCTCGCCAAAGAAAACATCAACTACGACTACAAGCTCGTCGCCACCGATCCGCTCAATCCCGAGCACGAAGGAAGCGAGTTTGAGAATGAAATTTTAGAGGGCTTTAAAGAAAACAAATATAAAGAATACTCCAGAATCGTCTATGATAAAGGTGGCGCCTCGTATCTTTTGAGCCTGCCGATAACAAACTCCCAGCCTTCGTGCACTGAGTGCCACAGCATCAACGCAGCACCTAAAAAGATGCAAGAGCTCTACGGCGATGTGGGAAATTTCAAAGGCGGCCTAGGCGATACGATCGCGATGATAAGCTTTAAAATTCCGATAAAAAGCATTCTGCTCTACCACACTAAAGAGTTTGTCGTTAGCGGCCTAAGCTTGCTTGCAGTGTTTTTGATCTGCATATTTTGTATCTATAAAATTCACAAAAAAAACGAGACCTTAAAGATGCAGACTCAGCTTTTACTGATAAATCAAAGCCGCCTCGCGCTCATGGGCGAGATGATCGGCAATATCTCGCACCAGTGGCGCCAGCCGCTATCGCAGATCAGCTCCACGCTCATAAATTTAGAGCTTTACAACGAGCGGGGCAAGCTCTCAAAAGAAAGGCTCGAGGGCGGCATAAAAGATGCGGGCGAGCAGGTGAAATTTATGAGCGATACGATCGAGGATTTTAAAAATTTCTTCAATCCAAACATGCCGAAGAGAGAATTTAGCGCCGGCGAAGCGATCGAGCAGGCGCGTAAAATTTTAAACGCCTCGCTTAAAAAACACGTCATCGATATAAGCGTGCGGATAGAGGAAAATTTCACCCTTTACGGCAACGTAAACGAGCTAATCCAGGTGATCATAAATATCATAAATAACGCAAAGGAGGCGTTTTTGGACGTACCGCTTAAACGGCGCGAGATTAAAATTCACTCATTTTTAAAGCAGGGCGAGCGAGTAATCATGATCGAAAATAACGCAAGCCGCATCGACGAAGCGCAGCTAGATAAAATTTTTGAGCCGCACTTTACGACAAAACAGCAGGGCAGCGGGCTAGGGCTATATATGAGCAAGATGATAATCGAAAAAAATGGAGGGAGCATAAGCGCTGCAAATTCCGACGAAGGCGCGATATTTACGATTGCTTTTCGTTAAATTTAGACTTCATTAAATTTCTCCCTTTTTCACCCTTTTTTGTTGATATTATTTTGAGCGTAGAACTTTGCTAATTTAAAATTTCGATTTTCAAAGGAGGAGCCATGAAAAAATGGAATAAGATGCTATTAGGCGCGCTAGCCTGTATTAGCATTTTTGCCGCAGGAGCCTGTGCTGATGAAGGCATGGGGCATGAGATGGAAATGTCGCAAAAATCGCGCGACGTCATCGCAAATCCTAAGGGCACGTTGCAAAGTAGAGGCGTCATATCCTTGCAGGACTACGTCGTAGAAGAGCGAGAGATGTATGACTGGCTATTTAAAAATCACCCGATTTTTACCAAATACGGCGGTAAGACGGTCGGTAAGATGGATGTACACGACCGAGGTTTGGAGTGGCTTGCGGAAGGGCATGGATTTGACTTTTCAAAGGCTAGCAAAAGAGACGACGGCAAGGGCTATAGCTCTATGATGTATAGAATCCCTGCGGGCTCTTCTTTGCAATTTCCGAATAAATTCATAGGTCCTGAAAAATGCGGCGAGTGCCACCCTGCACAGTATGAGACATGGAGCAGATCGCGCCACGCCACTACTATCCGCTTCCCGGGCGAGCACCCGGAGGTTAATAACAACCTAACCGATCCTGTATTTAGCCCGGATACGGCGTCGATCCTTCCAAAAGGTATTACCCCTGACGTAATTTATGCGACTGTTGGACACCTAAGAACAAAATTTGGCTACGTAGATGCATGGCTTCTACGCGGAACCTATCACGTAGAGGGCGGCTTGCTAAGAGATGGTACCGGTCAAATCGTAGCCGGCGGCAACCAATTCCAAAGGACTTGGGCGTTAAATTTAGACGATGAGACGGTCAAAAAGATTAAAAAGATTGTTCCGGAATTCCCAGGCACACTTGAGGAATACGGCGATAACGGCGGTTACGTAAGAGGTCTTGCGTCGTATGCTGCGAAATACAAAAAATCGATGTTTTTCCAAGCAAACAGCTCGTATTGCGAAGTCTGCCACCCATTTAAATTCGATTTTAAAACTAAAAAAGAATTCTATGCTGCTTTGGGTAACGCAAAAGAGCTTCAAAAGCACACTATCTCCAAAGGTATTACCTGTGAAGAGTGCCATGGAGCGGGCGGTCACCTTGACGGCGCTACAAATTTTAGAACCTCGAACTGCGAACGCTGCCACCAAAGATTTAACTATAGCCCTGATTTAGCTCGTGCCAATCCGCTAAACAACGGAAACCCCGACCTATCTCTTAGCTCTAAATTTAAATCCATGGGTCCAGGCTGTGGCTCTGAAGGCTCTCAATCATACTTCACGGCTCACTACGAGAAGGGTATGCGCTGCGTAACCTGCCACGATCCACACGATAACACTGGACCGGTAGTTGGCGATAAAACTGTCAAGGGCGTAAATTATAACTCTGAGCAGGGCTATTTGAGCGCGTTTTATACAAAGCCTAAGATCACAAAAGAGTGCAAGGATTGCCACCAAGAGCAAGCCTATATCGCCGCAAGAGCCGATACGCATAAAGACAATACCTGCGCATCTTGCCACATGCCGTTTATGATGAGCTGCGAGAACTTCTATGCTATTCAGTTCCAAGACAACGCGGGATTTGATACTCAAAGAAGATCGCACATCTGGAAGATCGACATCGATCCTGCTAGAAAATCTCTAGTCGCAGGCGATGCCGCCAAAGGTCCAAGAGATGCGAAAGACTGGCACTTCCAAAGAAATAAAGATGGACGAAATTTCGTCGATCTTATGTGGTCGTGCGCACGAACATCTTGGGCGGATAAAGATATGCAAGATACCAAAGGCTGCCACAGCCCTGTCGTTTCCGAGCTAAAAGAGACGCTTCACTTCAAGAACCAAAAGCAGGTTTACGATGAGGTTATGGGCTGGCAAACTCCGATTAAGAGCGACTTCTCGCAAGTTAAGATCGGTATTCAAGGAATTTACTCTATCCTTGAGACTAAAAAGCTTAACTCCAGTGATAAAACTCGCGTCTATGAGCTAATCGAAAAAGCTCAAGACACCGTCGATCTTATCGAAAAAGACGGCTCATGGGGTATGCATGGCTTTAAATATACTAAGCAAAGGCTAGAAGCCGCTAAAGAGTATATTAAAGAGGCTCAAAGAATTTTAAATAATAATTTATAATTCTTTCGGGGTCGCGTAAGCTCGCGGCCCCGAAATTTAAAAGGCAAATGTATGCAAAAAAAACTAAAAATTTTCTTGCCTATCGTTTTGGCAAGCTGCGCGTTGGGCGCGAATTTAACTACGCAAGAACAAAAAGAATCTTATAGCATCGGAGCTTCCACCGGAAGCTATGTTTCAAACCAGCTGCATTCACAAGCCGCGTTAGGTGTCAAATACGACTTAGATGCGGTAATAGAGGGGTTTTTGGACGCTCTTAAAAAGCAGCAGAAGCTAAAAGATGAAGAAATTATTGCACTTTTGAATCAAAGAGCCGATAAGCTAAATAAGATCGTAGAAACAAATTCCAAAGCGGAGCTTGATAAAAATTTAAAAGCGGGCAAGGAATTTATGGCGAAAAATGCCAAAAATCCGGACGTTAAAACCACAAAATCCGGTCTTCAATATGAAATTCTAAAGCTAGGTATGGGCGAAAAGCCAAAGCCTGAGAGCGTAGTAGTGATGAACTACAAGGCGTATTTGACGAACGGTAGTGTATTTGACGATACTTTCGCGTCTAAAATTCCGGCGCATCTTTCTATGATAGGCTTAATCGACGGATTGCGCGAGGGGTTGCTTTTGATGAATACGGGCTCGAAATATAAATTTACAATCCCTAGTAATTTAGCCTACGGCAACGTGGACGTAGATAGAATTCCTGCGGGTTCTGTGGTGATTTTTGAAGCCGAACTACTAAAAGTTTTAAAGCCCGGCGAGCTTGCCGATGCAGCCAAAAAGCTTAGCGAGAGCGAGGCTAAAAGTTTTCACGACGCGAATAAAACAAAGTAGTTTTGCTTAAATTTAGTCGGAGGAGAATATGCAAAAGCAAAGAAGAAATTTTATAAAATCCGCCGCACTAGGCTCTTTAGGGCTTGGCGCAATCGCCTCAAGCTTACTCGCACAAAACAGCGCGGATAAAAGCGCGCAAGACGCAAATACGAGCGCCAAAAAGCAAGAGCCGAAAAAGCCGCACTACGGCATGATATTCGATCAAAATAAATGTGTGGGCTGCACCGACTGCGAGATCGCCTGTAAAAAGGTAAATTTGGTACCAAAAGGCCAAATGAGGCTTTTTATCCAGGATAAAACCGATCCGCTAAATTTGAAAGAAAAGCGCTATGTTAGGGTTTCTTGTCAGCAGTGCGAGGACGCGCCGTGCGTAAAAGTTTGCCCGACGAAAGCCTGCCACAAGGACGAAAAAACCGGCATTACGACAATGAACACCGATGATTGCATCGCCTGTAAATACTGCATCGTCGCCTGTCCTTACGACGTGCGCTTTATAAATCACGAAACCAAAGCCGCAGAGAGCTGCAACTTCTGCTTGGATACGAATTTAAAAGACGGCCACGAGCCTGCCTGCATCGAGGCGTGCAGATACGAGGCGATCGTGTTTGGCGATCTAAACGACGAAAGCTCGCACATCAGCAAGCTACTTCGCGTAAAAGATAGCCTGCGCATGCATCCTGAGTGCGGCACGAAGCCGAGCCTACGCTATATTCCTGCGGTTAAATTGGGGGTGTGATATGAACGGAGCTATAAATTTCACTGCGACCTTCTCGCACGGCGTGGAGTGGGGCTGGCCGATAGCGGTTTATCTTTTGCTAGCAGGTATGAGCGGCGGCGCTTTGATCGTCGCGATCCTCGTCAAATTTTACAAAAAACAGACCGAAAGTACGCCGCTATTTAAGGCTGCGTCGCTGCTATCTTTAGTTACGATTTTACTCGGTATGGTCTGCCTGGTAGCCGATTTAGAGCGACCGCTTCTTTTTTGGAAAATTTTGATTAATTATAACTTTACATCAGTTATGTCTGTGGGCGTGGCGGCGCTTTGCGTCTATATCCCGCTTACCTTCGTAGCCTGCCTTTATGCGTTTGAAGCTGATCTTAGCGGATTTTTATCGCGCAGACTTACTTTTTTAAAAGGGCTTTTCACGCTCGTAATGAAAATTTTAAACGCGCTTCGCCCGCTACTTCTTGCGCTTACGCTCGTTTTTGCGGTCGCGATCTGCGCTTATACGGGCTTTTTGATCTCGGTTTTAGTTAGATTTCCTATCCTTAATACCGCTGTTTTACCTGCGCTTTTCGTGGCGTCTGGCTTATCGGCGGGTATTGCGGGCTCAAGTCTAATAGCCGCGCTTTTCTTTAAAGCGGACCCACACGGAGGCGATCTAAAAACCTTGCACGCGGTCGAGTGGCCGGTTTTAGCGATGGAAATTTTACTAATCGGCATGATTTTCGTCTCGCTAGTAACGGGCAGCGACGTGCAAAAAGCCGCCAGCGTCGCATTTAGCGAGGGATTTTATGCGAAGATGTTTTGGCTAGGTGTCGTTGGCATAGGCTTTTGCGTACCGCTCGTTTTAAATTTCGCACTGGGCAAAAAGATCGCTCACACCGCATTTGCGTTCTACGTTAGCGCGCTTGCTAGCGTGGTCGGAGTATTACTTCTTAGAATGTTTATACTATACGCAGGTCAAACTTACGATATAATAATGTAAAACTGCGGAGGGTTAATGAGCGCACTAAAAATATTAAAATTTTTTATCTCTTACAAGTTTGCGCTCTGCCTCCTTTTTATCCTAGCCGCAGGTGCCGGCGTCGCGACCTTTTTAGAGAGCATTTACGACATGCAAACGGCTAAAATTTTAGTCTATGAGGCGCGCTGGTACGAGTGCGTCATGGGCGCTGCGACGCTGAGCCTGCTCGGCATAATCATAAAAACCAAAATGTGGCGCCGCTTCGGCTCCTTCGTTCTGCACGCGGCATTTATCGTCATCTTTATCGGCGCGGCGCTGACGCGCTATTTCGGCACCGAGGGCGTGCTGCACGTAAGAGCGGGCGAGAGCGAAAACGAGATGGTAAGCGTCAAGCCATACTTGCAAATCCGCACGCAAGACGCGCTGTTTGAGCACCCGCTAAATCTATCTCAGATCGGCGATAACGATTTTAGCTTCACGCAAAGTATAAATTCCAAAAGCTTCACCGTCAAATTTAGCTCCTACAAACCCGCGCCCAAAGGCGAGCAGGGCACGCTTGCGGTAAAAGCGGGCTTTGAGGGCGGAAGCGAGCAAGAAGCGCAGCTGCGTGGCGGCGCTGGCTGGCTGGGTGAACCCAAAATTTTAAACTTTGACGGCGAGGAGATAATGCTAAGCTGGGGCTCGAAACTCATAGAGCTTCCGTTTGCGGTAAAGCTTTTGAAATTTAAGCTCGAACGCTACCCGGGCTCGCAAAGCCCGTCATCCTACGCCAGCGACGTTGAAATTTTAAAAGATGGCAAGAGCGTAGGGGAGCATGAAATTTATATGAACCACCCGCTAAGCTTTGACGGCTTTAAGCTCTTTCAATCCTCCTACGACACCGACGAGCTGGGCACGGTGCTGGAGCTTAATCGCGATCCTGGTAAAATCCCCACTTATTTCGGCTATTTCTTGCTTTGCGTCGGATTTATCGGCAATCTTTTTACCGCGGGTAGCAGGTTTAAAAAGCTAGCTAAATTTATCAAAAATAACGCGCCCGCCGCGCTTCTTCTAATCGCGCCGCTTTTTTTCGGCATTGAGCTTCGCGCCGCGGATGAAAACTATCTGGCAAACCTTAAAGCCAACTCGCGCGTTCACGCAAACGGCGCGTTCGCAGAGCTTTTGGTACAAGATTACATGGGCAGGATCAAGCCGCTTAGCACCGAAGCAAGCGAGATCGTAAATAAAATTTCAGGCACGGATTCGCTTTACGGCTTAAGCGCCGAGCAGATGATTCTAGGAATGAGCCTAAATCCCGCGTTCTGGCGCGATCAAAAGATCATCAAGATCAAAAACGACGAGATCAAAAAGATGCTGGGCTTGGCGCCGCAGGAGCGATATGCGAGCTTTAATTCGGTCTTTGATGAAAACGGCAACTACAAGCTCGCCCACGCCCTGGACGAGGCGAATGAAAAAAGCGCCTCGCGCCGCGGCGTGCTCGATAACGAGCTGATTAAATTCGACGAGCGGCTAAACATCGCGTATCTGACTTTCAGAGGGGTATTTTTTAAATTTATCCCCGTGCCGAACGACCCGCAAAACGCGTGGCTCTCGCCGAACGACGCCTTCGCGGATTATAGTATCGCTCCGCAGATCAAAGGCGTGCTAAACGACTATCTAAACGGCTTGCAAGACGGAATTTCGGATAATGATTGGGCTAAAGCGGATGCAGCACTTGCGGAGCTGAAAAACTACCAAAGAGCCACCTCGGCGGCTATTCTTCCAAGCGTTAGCCGCGTCAAGGCCGAGGTGTTTTATAACAAAGCTTCGGTTTTTAAAAAGCTCGTTTATTGCTATATGATCCTAGGCGGCGTAGCTCTTGTTTTGGCGCTTTTGGGCGCGCTTTTCGGCAAACGCTTTGCGCTAGCGCAAAAAATTTTATTCGCAGCCTTTGCCGCAAGCTTTGCGGCACATACCCTCGCGCTTGCGCTGCGCTGGTACGTCGCGGCTCACGCGCCGTGGAGCGATAGCTATGAGTCGATGATCTACATCGGCTGGTCGGCGGTGCTTGCGGGGATCATATTTTTTAGAAAGTCCCTACTTACGCTAAGCGCGAGCTGCTTGCTGGCTAGCATCGTGATGCTGGTAGCGCATATGAGCTTCGTAAATCCACAGATTACCAACCTCGTGCCGGTGCTAAAGTCCTATTGGCTTAGCATCCACGTCTCGGTTATCACGGCTAGCTACGGATTTTTAGGACTTAGCTGTCTGCTCGGTCTTTTGGCTCTTGTTTTGATGGCGCTTAAAAACAGCGCCAATTGCGAGCGGCTTAACGCTCAGATCAGATATATAACGGCGATAAATGAGATCAGCCTCATCGTGGGGCTTTCGATGCTGACGCTCGGAAATTTCTTCGGCGGCGTGTGGGCGAATGAGAGCTGGGGGCGATACTGGGGCTGGGATAGCAAAGAGACCTGGTCGTATGTCTCGATCATCGTCTATGCGATCGTGCTGCATCTAAAGCTTATCCCGAAGCTCGGTTCGATCTATGTTTATTGCGTGAGCTCGACGCTCGCGTATAGCTCGATCATAATGACCTATTTCGGCGTAAATTTCTACCTCACCGGCATGCACTCTTACGCCGCGGGAGATGCGCCGCAGATACCCGCGCCGTTTTATTGTATAATAGCGGCGGTATTTTTAATAATCGCTCTTGCTTTCAGGGGCAGGGACGTAAAAACGATATGAAGGAGTAAATTTGAAAAAATTTCTAATAGCGTTAGCCTTGGCTGCCGCGGCAAATGCGGGCTTTATCAGCGAGGGCATTCAGGCACAGCAAAGCGGCGATCATAAAAAACTCGCAGAAATTTACGAGCGAGCGTGCGGTTTGGAAAATAAAGCTTCGGGATGCTATAATCTAGCCGTTTTGTATTTTGAGGGTACCGGCAACGTAGAGAAAAATTTCGAAAAAGCGATCAGCCTCTACGAGAAGGCGTGCAGCGCCAAATTTGCGCTTGCGTGCAACAATCTAGGCTATATCTACGAAAGCGGCAACGGCGCGGATCAAAATTTCACCAAAGCCGCGGCTTATTATGAAAAAGCCTGCAAAGATAACGAAGGCTGCACCTCGCTCGGGCTTTTATACGCAAACGGCGCCGGGCTTGCAAAGGACGTCGTCAAGGCGGCGAGCCTTTATGAAAAAGCCTGCACCTACGGCGATATGATGGGCTGCAACAACCTGGGCTATCTGTATCTAAAGGGCGAAGGCGTGGAGCAAAGCTTCGCAAAGGCTAAAATTTTTTACGAAAAGGCTTGCGGCGGCGACATCGGCATCGGCTGCAACAACCTAGGCTATCTATACGCCTTCGGGCAGGGGGTGGGCCAGGATTATAAGCAAGCAAAGCAGCAGTATGAAAAGGCGTGCAATCTCGGCTACTTCGACGGCTGCAATAACCTAGCCATAATGTATGCCGAAGGTAAGGGCGTGAAGTCCGATAACGCCAAAGCAAAAGAGTTTTTCAAAAAAAGCTGCGACGGCGGCATCAAGATGGGATGCGAGAATTTGGAATTTTTAAATTCGATTAGTAAGTAAATTTGAAATATTAAAATTTTTAAGGAGATAGTATGATTTTACGTTCGTTTTTAGCTTCGGCTGCGCTCGTTGCGTTCGTTTTCGGTGCCTCGATGGACGGGGCCAATAAACCGGCAAAGCCTATGTTTCAAAGCGTGGATCCAAGCAAGGCTACGCTTGTAGGAAGCGGCGAGGGCAAAGAATACTGCGCCGTTTGCGGAATGAATTTGGTTAAATTCTATAAAACTAATCACGTTTGGAACGGCAAGCAAGTAGCTTCTCTGCACTGCTTGTACGAGCTAACGGAGGGAAAAATTCCAAGCGATGCGCAGGTCGTCGATACAAAAAATCTAAATTTGATCGACGTAAATAAAGCCTTTTACGTCGTGGGCAGCAAGGTCAAAGGCACGATGACTCGCAACAGCAAATATGCCTTTTCAACCGAAGCCGACGCGAAGGAATTTCAAGCCGAAAACGGCGGCGAGATAATGAGCTTCGCCAAAGCCTACGAGATTGCAGGGCAGGATTTCGAGGGCGATAACAAGATGATTAAAGCCAAGCGCGAGGGCGGCGTTTACGCGCACGGTAAAGAATTTTACGAAACAAACTGCGCTAAAACGGACGCCAAAAGCTTCAAAGCCATCTCCGAGCTCAAAGCTCATCTCAAAAAGACTTGCGACGTAAAGGGCGCTAGCAAGGCCCCTGAATACGACAAACACCTACAAGCCGCAGCGCTATATTTGTGGGATGCGCCGGCAAATTTAGGCAGCAGCGGTAAAGATACAAAAGCGAAAAAGCCTGAAAAGATCGTCGTGCCGCAAGGCGCTAAATGCCCGGTATGCGGCATGCTAGTGGGTAAAAACCCTAACTGGGCGGCGATGATAGAGGTTCAGGGCGGCGAGAACCTATATTTTGACGGCGTGAAAGACCTGATGAAATACTACTTCCAAAAGGGCAAGAGCTTTGATAAAATTTACGTAACCGACTACTACAAGTTACACAAGATCGATGCTAAAAGTGCATTTTTCGTGCTCGGCTCAAACGTCCTAGGGCCGATGGGCGACGAGCTCATTGCGTTTGATAGCGAGAGCGCGGCTAAGACCTTCGCTAAAGATCACGGAGGCAAGAGCGTGCTTAAATTTGACGAAATTCAAGAGAGCGTAATAGAAGGGCTATGAGGCTCATTTGCGCTTTAATTATCTTTTTTGCCGCCCTTTACGCGCTCATTGCGGTGCATTATGTAAGCTTTGATCGCGCAAAGAGCGAGCAGTGCCTGCAAAAGCTCGCGCGCGAGATAAAGGACGTACGGCTCTCAAGCAGCTTTAAGAGCAAGGCCTACGCGGAGTTCGTCTATGATAAGTAAAAGCTTTATCGACTACTCCGTAACTCTGCTGCGAAAAGACAGAGCCGATCACGCCTTTAGCTTCGCGATCTTTGCATTTATCGTTTTTGTTTTAAGCTCGGTGCTTTTTATCTCGGGCTCCATTCAAAACGATCTTGAAAAGGTCATCAAGCTCAGGCCCGACATCGTCGTAGAGGCTCTGCGCGCGGGCAAGCGCGATTTGATGCACGACGGCTATATCTACGATATCTCCAAAATCGCGGGCGTCAGCGAAGTGCAGGGCGCTGTGGACGGGATGTATTACTTTGCTCAAAAGCGCGTTTGGTTTCATATCGTAGGCGACGAAAGCCTGAGCGAAAATGAAATGATCGTAGGCGAGGGGGTAAAGGCGGCGATGGGCGAGTGGTACTACGAGGACGAGTTTCACTTCTTGACCGAACAGCGCCTAATCGCGATTAAGATTAATAAAATTTCGCCGCACGAAAGCAGCATCGTCTCAAACGACGTGATCTATCTAAACCCCGTTACCGCGCGCGAGGTGCTAAGCCTCAAAGAGGGCGAATACACCAAACTCTACGTAAGCGTGCCCAACCCCAACGAAGTAAGCGAAGTAGCGCTTAAGATCGTAAATTTATACCCCAACACGCAAGCTCTCAGCGCCGAGGACGCGGTAGCCGAAGTGAGGCATCTGTATTATTACAAGGGTGGAATTTTTATGGTGCTTTACGCCGTGGCGATGATCTCGTTTTTCATCTTGCTGAAAAATCAAATTTCGCTCGCATACGGCGAGAAGAAAAAGGAGATCGCGATCTTGCGCAGCATCGGCTTTTGTATAAAGGACATCATCGCGATGAAATTTATTCAAAATTTCATCGTCTCGCTAAGTGCGTATCTGCTCGGCGTCGCGGGCGCTTATGCTTATGTTTTTATCCTGGATGCGCCGCTTCTGCGCGATATATTCTTAGGCGGCGAGCTGCGAAATTTCATCACCTTCACGCCTGCGATAAATTTTAATATGCTCTTTTTGATCTTCGTCTTTAGCGTGATCCCGTTTTTAGCCTTCGTCATCATCCCATCCTGGCGCATCGCTATAGGTGATATGAGCGAGGCGGTCAAATGAGTAAGATAGAGATTAAGCAGCTTTGTAAAATTTACAACGAGGGCAGGGCGAATGAATTTAGCGCTTTGAAAAATATAAGCTTAAACGTCGAGGAAGGGCAGATCGTAATCTTAAAAGGGGTCAGCGGCAGCGGCAAAAGTACGCTTCTATCTATCATAGGCGCGCTTTCTAAGCCGAGCAGCGGCGAGGTTTTGGTGGACGGCGCAAACGTCTCTAAGCTCGCCGATATTGAAAGCTCCGCGTATCGCCATAAAAAAATCGGCTTTATCTTTCAGTCTTTCAATCTGCTTGAGGCGCTTAGCGTCTATAAAAACGTCCTTGCGCCGCTTAGCCTTGAGCGGCTGAGCAGAGATGAGCTTAGCGCGCGCATAGACGAAGCGATGCAGATCGCTAATATCGCGCATAAAAAAGATCAGATCGTCTCCAGCCTTAGCGGCGGCGAGAAGCAGCGCTGCGCTATCGCAAGGGCGCTCGTGATGAATCCGCAGATTATCTTGGCCGACGAGCCGACGGCAAATTTAGACAAACAAAACTCGCTCGGTTTTATCGAGATGCTCTCAAAGCTCAAAGAGCTTAAAAAGACCGTTTTGATCGCGACGCACGACATACTCTTCGACGAGCTAAGCTTCGTGGATCGATACGTCTTTTTAAAAGACGGAGAAATTTCAGCATGAGCGTATTTTTATCGGGTAGCGTGATCGCGTTTTTGGCCGTGGAGCTGATCGTAATAGCGCTGATGGCGATCTCGCAGTTTCACATCGTGCGGATCATACGCTACT
Organism: Campylobacter sp.; assembly: GCF_019423325.1. Lineage (NCBI taxonomy): Bacteria > Pseudomonadati > Campylobacterota > Epsilonproteobacteria > Campylobacterales > Campylobacteraceae > Campylobacter > Campylobacter sp. The sequence continues at coordinate 25,206 of NZ_JAHZBQ010000004.1, forward strand.
GGGACTTTAATGCCACGTCAAATTTACAATACGCCCTGGAGAAAAGAAACTATCTCATCAACACCATTTTGTTCTTCACGATAGCGTGCAAGATCATTTTGTTTATATTTTTCGCGCTCTGCCTAAACGAGCTCTCTTCGATCGTGCCCGGCGCGATGTGTTCCGCGGGCGTCGTGGGCTCGAACCGCTACGGCAACATCCTGCTACTTTTAAAAATTTTACTGATCTTCGGCTTTGGGCTCTGGCTTATTTTAAACAGCCTCGATCTTAAAGCGGGCAAATTTCCCTATCTAAAGCGCAAATACCTGATCTTTACCATCCTTTTTGCGGGCGTTTTGGCGGAGTTTATTTTAGAAATTCTATTTTTTACCAATATCCCGTTGCGCGTGCCGGTGTTTTGCTGCTCGGTCGTATTTCGCGCACCGAAGCTCCCGTTTGGATACACGCAGGCGCTTTTGGCAACCTTTTTCTACGCGATATTGGGCGCCATTTTGATCTTAAATTTCTTAAAGCAGTCGATGGCGAGCTTTGCTCTGAATTTGCTCTTTTTGTTCGTCGCATACTACGCGATCACCTATTTTTTCGGGCTTTACGTTTACGAGCAGCCCAATCATAAATGCCCGTACTGCATGCTTTTGAAGGATTACTATTTCGTCGGCTATGCGATTTGGGGCTCGCTGTTTTTGGGTATATTTTTCGGAATCGTGCCGTTTTTAACGGAGCTCATCACCAAGCGCGCCTACACCCACCTGCTTAAATACTCCTCGTTCTGGCTCATTCTAAACGCGCTTATCTGCAGCGCCTACGTCGTCAAATACTACTTCGTGCGGGGTGCGCTGCTATGATTAAGAAAATTTTTGCCGCGGTTTTGCTCGCCTGCGTGATGGGGCTACTCATATCGTCGATGGATATAGCCGAATCCAAAATCTCCGTCCGCCACGGCAACACCGATAAGCAGCCGCTGCAGATCGAATTCGGAAAATACCTATGCCACGAGAGTGGCACGGTGATAAACGATCTGTACAACACCGCCCAGGCCGTTATGCCAAACGGCGATACATATTTTTTCAACGACATCGCAAACGTCTTTATGTGGCTGATGCGGCAAAAAAATAAGGACGAGATCGTGGTGTGGGTTTATTCGCAAGACACCGAGAAATACATCATCGCCAAGGACGCCTGGTACTCGCGCGTCGAGATCACGCCGATGGGCTACGGCTTTGGCGCGTATGAGTTTCACAACTACGGCAGGAGCGACTACTACTACGACGAGATCGTGCTGTGCGCCGCGCGCGGCGAGACGCTGCTAAATCCGCTCATCAACATCCTGCTATCTGAAAATAAAATTTAGCCTCGCGGAGGATCGGGAAATGAAATTTAATCCTGCGATGGATCGGAAATAAAATTTAACCCTTCGGCAGGTAGAAATAAAATTTAACTCCGCAGCAGGCGTGACTTGTCGCAGATACGGCTCGTCGTTTGAATTTTATTCGCGTGCGGCTTGAATTTTACCCGCGCCCGCACCTTTTATTAAATTTTGCCCGCTGCTGCTTTCGTTAAATTTGGTTCGCGTCCGAGTTTACGTTCGCTCGCAATTATTAAATTTGCTCGTATTTGCCAGAGCTCGCGTCCATTCGTCTTAATTGAAATTTAGCCCGCATTAGCTCATTAAGCTAGCCTAAAATTCAGCCTGTATCGGCTTACTCGTTAAATTTGACCCACCCGCGCCGCTTTGCTTGTATCGGTCGCTTCGTCTGCACCGCCGATCAGTTTAAAATTTTAAACCGCACTCGCTCGTTAATTTTATACGGCTTTCGGCGTGAGGCGCGAAAATTATCGCCTTTAAAATGCGAAATTCACACCCCCTACGCCGTCTTGCCATAGAATTAAAAAATATCTAATTCGATCCAAATTAAAACGCTTGGCTCAAAATTCGGTGCCACCGAAATTCATCGTTACCTTTCTACTAAAATTCCAGTCTAAATCTTAGTCCTATGCCGTTAGATTTAACATCGCTTCCATATGCTCCGACGTAGGAGAGCTTAAGCGTAGCGCGGCTTGAAAGAGATGCCTCGATTCCTGCTTCGGCAGTCGTTAGGTTTTGTAACTTCTCACCTTTTAGCTGCGTACCACCTAGCCCGTTTACGTATAAATAAGACTGCGGCTGCTTATCCGAAAAGAAGCGATTATATGCCACATCTGCGCTTGCTCTTAAACCTACTCCGCCGATTCTAAACGGAACGCTAGGTTTTATACCAATGCTTACGGCTTGTAAATTTCGCGTTTTGTTTTCAATGCGAATCAAAGAGTTGCTGACATCGTCTATTTTCGTGCGAGTATGCGAAACACCAGCATAGGGTTCTACACTAAAGCTGTCCGCGTTGCTAAAACCCATATAAGAAACCTGTGCGAATGCACTTAAACTAGAGGCATTTGAGCCTACATATTCGTAAGCTATAGGCGAAACCGATGAGATTAGCTTTCTATCTCGATCATATTTCGAATATATCGCACCGAAGCTAAATTTAACGGGTTCAAAACCGATGTCGGAATAAATTCCGCTATGGAAATCCTTGCTTTTGACTTCCTTGGTGCCGCTTATTTTATCGTCCGTACGCCCTGCGCCTACAAATACACCGACGCTTGAACTATCGCCGATTAAAGAGTCAATACCGATTAAATTTACGAATGAATCGGAATGCAATTTGCCAATACCGGTATCTTTATCAGATTTAATTCGATTTGTGCCTGAAAAGATCCAAAATCTAGTGTCTTTATCAATATTTACAGCATTCGCGCCACCTCGGTTTTTAACGATGCTTGCCATCATTATGGAATTTATCGCGGAATTATTTGCCGCAGCAAATTCAGCATCATTTGCGAACGCGCTATAATACTCTCGCGCTTGAGCATGGTTTGAGCCTAAAATTTGCGTATAAATTCCGCTGCCGCGATTGGCGACGAGTAGATCTGCGAACGCTCTTTGCGAAGAGCTTAATGCGAAATCTTGCATACTCGTTCCACTTTGGATCGAAAGGCGTAAATTTGAGCCACTCGCCTCTTCTTTGCTCGTTTTGAAAAACGCATAGCTATCCTGAGTGCTCGCTAAATTTGCACCGCTAAATGTGCCCGTGGCGGTTAAAATTTTCTTAGAGCCGGGGTTATCGACGAGGTTTTGAAGATCGCTAGTATTAACTTGCCCTGCTCTTAGTAATGAGCCTTGCTTAAAGCTCAAATTTAAATTATTCACGCCATCATTTACTACGAATGCACCACCGCTATTGATTGTCGCTTTTACCGTAGTTGCATCGCTTGCCTTGCTCACGCTTCGCCAGCCGTTCCTTTCAGGTATCCTATATACTGCAGAGTGCAAAATTTCAAGTTCGCCGCCATTTTGTACATCGATATGTTTGCTTTTACCGATTGATTGATTGAGCGCCGAAATTTTGCCACCATAGATAGTGGTAACCCCGGTGAAAGTGTTGTCGCCCGTAAGTGTTAAGGTGCCGCTGCCTCTTTTGATGAGCGCACCCTCATAGCCCTGTGCGGCCCGCTCGGCTCTCGCCTTCTCTCTTGCGGTCTCAAAAGTAAGCTCGGCTTTTTCCTCTGGGCTTAAATTTTGTTTTGAAGCAAGGATGGCTTTTCTTGCTGCCCAAACGGCTGCTTCGTTTTGATCCTCGATTTTTCTAAATTTGATAGCTTTATCAGATATATCGTTGCTCCATATATCGTCTTGATCCATAGTAATGTCGAAATTTCCTAAAAATTGCCCAGGACCAAACATTGCTTTGCCAAGGTCTAAGATGCCCCAGCCCCAGACTTTGCTTGGTACGCCTAGCCCGTCACTGCCCAGCGCTCCAAGGGTTGCCCTTCGTGACCTGCTCTAAGCGTCGTTTGTCTTGCGGTAGTAAGCATCGTATCGCGGACCTGTGCCGCATTCATATATGGATAGCGCTGGAATATGACACCTAACGCACCGCTTACGTGTGGGGCCGCCATAGAGGTACCACCCGAGGACTTATAAATCGCATTGCCATAGGTAGCATCATTCGTAAGCTCGACATAGGCGGAATATATCTCCTCGGCAGGGGCGGCGATTGTCCACCATTTGGAGTGTCCAGCGTAGTTAAACTCTTGTATATCGGATGCGGAAGCGTAGCCTCTGATATATTCACTTGAATCGTTTGGATAGCCTTCTCCACCGGCTTGTCCCGTGACATTTACCCAGTATTTTTCTGCATCGGGCCTGAAATACGGTAGGGCTGCACGTGTAAAAGACTCCGCCATAAGACTTCTATTTCCCGCCGTAAAAACCTGAATGACCTGCCTTTTGACCGCTACTTCGTAAGCGGCGTCTATGAAGCTTTTCTCGTCTTTAGTAACAAATTGATAATAGGCTTTTTTGGCTTCTTCGATATCTTTTAAATTTATATGATCTTTGGCCTCAGTAGTTTGATTAGCTACCGTTACATCGTAAAATTCTACGCCATATTCAGGTACAGCGCGCCAGCCGTAGGTAGATTTATAGCCTAGAGCACCAGAAAATGATGAATTCACGCGCCTATTTGAACCCCAACTATTATTTATAACTCTAGCTCCTGCATCAGATAGGACGGTGTATGCTTTTAGGAAGTAGTTATAGTCCTGATTTGGACCGTAGGTCATATTATCGTTGCCACCCGTGTTGGCGGAGTAGAGCTGCGCTCCGTAAGCTACGCCATGCATACCACTACCGTCTCTATTTGCTGCCATAGTGCCACCCACGTGTGTGCCGTGGGCGTCGTTTACACCCCTTATCCATGCACCATCTATATCAAAGGCTTCTCCTTTTTTAAATGCGCCGTTATCCGTAGTATCAAAATTCTTTTTGCCGTTTTTTACAGGCTGATTTTTATTTATCGGTCCATTGCCGTAAGCGGCATCAGGGTATCTCATCCCGTCTTTGTCATAGTTTCCGATCGTTTTTACGATGTGAATTCTACCGCCTCCAAATTCTGGGTGGCTAAGCAGTACGCCCGAGTCCATAACGCCGATTTTTACGCCGCTACCGTCAAAGCCTAGTGCATAAGCCGTAGAAGCGTTCATTGAGGTTAAACCCCAATCTTTTTTATATTCGTCACTCTCCCAACTACTCGTATTACCGAGCATTCCCGTTTCGGTATAGGCGCCTAGACAAGTACCCGACAGCAACAAACATGCCGCTATGGATAGCGTAGGTAGGTTTAAGCGCTCTTTGCAGCGCAAATTCGGAAATTTCGATGTTAGATCGTAATTCATAGGTATCCTTTCGTAAAAAATTTATTTAATTATACATTGCTTAAAATTAAATATTAATTATTATAAATAAGAAATTTCAATTACAAATTTTAGATAATACCAGAAGGAATGAGCTTGCGTAAGTTAAACTTTTTATATATTATGGCATATAAAACAAATGCTCAACAAATAAATTTATATCAATACGGGCGCCGAAATTTTAAGCTATAATGGCGCCAAATTCCACATTAAAGGAGCGAAAATGAGCGAAATTTTAGATCAGACGCTGGAGTGCGCGAAAGAAATTTTAGGCGCCCAGGCGCTGGATCTTAAGATAGAGCGCGCGGTCGTGGGGCTGTTTTTTAGCGGCGTGAAGCTGCAAGGCGGCGCGTGCGGGCTTAGCTATACGCCGCTAAAGTCCCTATCGGGCGCCGTTTGCTGCCCCTCGCAAGCAAGCGCGATGCCCGATTCGGGCAATATCGAGGGCAAGAGCGTGCGCTATCTGCTGCGCGATCTAAACTCCGCCGCGCCGCTTAAAAAGACGCTCGCGCTCGCCGCGCTAAATGCGCTTGGAAGGGCGTGTTTCGATAAAATCCGCGCAGATTACGACGTGAAATTCGGCGCCGATCCCTTTGAGCAGCTGCAGATTGAGCGCGGCAGCTTTAGCGTCGTCGTGGGCGCACTGGTGCCCTACATCAAGACGCTGATGAAAAAGGGCGCGGATTTTAAAATTTTAGAGCTTGACAAAAGCACGCTCAAGCAGGCCGAGCTGCCGTTTTACCTGCCTGCAAGCGAGGCTAGCAGCGTCGTGCCGCACGCCGATAACGTGATAATCACGGCTACGACGCTCATCAACGATACGCTGCAGGGGCTTTTGCGCCTGAAAAAAAGCGGCGCCAAGCTCGTGCTCGTGGGGCCTACCACGCCGTTACTGCCGCAGGCGCTGTTTGAGCGCGGCGTGGACTTTGCGGGCGGCACGCTCGTGCGGGATGCGGACGCGGTGCTCGATATCATCGCGCAGGCGGGCTCGGGGTATCATTTTTTAGGTAAATTTGCCGATAAAATCACGATTTGCAAGGGCTAGGGCGCGGATTGAAATTTTAAAATTTTGCGCGTAAAGAACTTAAATTTAAAGGAGAAAAATATGCAAAAGTGCGTCTATATCGTGCACGGCTACGACGCTTCGCCTAAGAAGCATTGGTTTGCCTGGCTTAAAGGTGAGATCGAAAAATCGGGCGCGAGGGCGGAAATTTTAACGATGCCCACGCCTGCGCACCCGAGGCTTGATGAGTGGCTGAAAACTCTGCGCGAAAGCGTAAAATTTGAAGGCGAAGTTTATCTGGTCGGACACAGCCTCGGCTGCCCTACGATCTTAAATTTTTTGCAAAGCAGTGCCGCAAGCGGCGCAGTAGAGGGCGTCGTGCTGGTCTCGGGGCTTGCAAAGCCGCTTAGTGATCCGCAATTTAAAATTTTAGACGAGTTTATGGATAAAGGCTTTGATTTTGAGCGCATAAAAGCCGCCGCAAAACAGCGCGCGGTGGTTGCCGCAAAGGACGATTATATCGTGCCGTTTAGCTTCAGCCGTGATCTAGCGGGGCAGATCGATGCTAAGTTTTACGAGGTGGAGAAGGGCGGGCATTTTTTGGATAGAGACGGCTTTACGAAGTTTGATCTAGTCTATGAAATTTTAGAAAAAATGATGAAGCTAAAGGGCTAGATTTAGAGCAAACGCGCCCGCTCGGTTTTTGCTTTTGTATTCGCGCCGCTCGCATTTTTCTCTGCCGAAGCTCGGATTTGCTTTACGGCTAAGATAAGGGTCTAGCCTTTAGCCCGCCGAAGGCTCTGCTATCCGCATAAATAAATAGATAAGCCCGCGGTGCAATCGCCGTTTGTAAAGGCAAGTTCCGCGCCGTTTTTTGAAATTTTGCAAACGCCACAGCGGCATAAATGCGTTTTACATAAATGTTAAAGCGCGGCGACAAGTAGGTTTCGTACGGCGAGATAAAATTTAGCGAGCGCGGCGGAGCTTTTGTGACGATAGGATTTTAAAATTTTAAGGCAAGCGGGATGAGCTAAATTTTAAATCTCGCCCAACTCGCGCGGGCTAAATCCGTGCCTAAGCCCGTGCTGCACGAGAGATAAAATTTAGTGGGCGCGAAAGGCGCATAGGCTTAGCTTTTATTTTCGTTAAACACATACGAGATCACAAAAACGATCAAGCAAACGGGCGCAAACGCAAATGCAAATGCCACGCTCCAGCCGGCGGCACGCTCGCCCCAAAAATACCCCGCCGCGAGGCATGCCAAAAACCCGCCGTAAAAAGCGCCGAGCGATAAATTTTCTACCGCAAAAAGCAGCAAACTGAGATTTGGATTTTTTATAAACAGCTTGCTTGGCTTAAAGTTTTTATACTTTTTGAACAAATACCGAAGCAGCACGCAAGCCAAAATCGCAAATATTGCCGCAAAAACGGCAATCCTTAGCGCGCCATCAAAAGGCAAAACCGCCAAAATCAAAGCCGCTGCCCACCTACAAAACTGAGCCGATCAGACCGCCGCCCGCCAAACAAGCAAGAAGACCACCCACTAAGCTAGCAAATATCTCGCTGCCCTGTGAAATTTATACCTTTGCTCCGCGTCCATCGGTCTTAAGTCCCATAAATTTTTTAATGAAATTAATATTAGAGAATTTAGCGCCTCTCTATATCTCTACCACCCAAATAATATTCTTCCAGCGGATAATTTAAATTCCCGCAGTTATCAAATTTAAAACCTTTTCCGATACCGACTACGGCATTTTTTCTCTCTTTATAGTATTTCTTCTCGATAATAAAATTTCCTATCGTGTCATAAATATACTCCGAATGGTTAAATTGCATATAATTACCGTTAAATATAGCGAATTTATCAAGAAACAAAGTGCCTGTGACCTCTTCCTCACCACCGTCAACCATAACTATCGGTCTGTCAAATCCAACGCTCGTATCTTTCAAATTTATTTTTAGATATTTCTTTGGATCGGTTTTTTTAGCCTTTAGCTCTTTCATCAGTATCTCCTCAGTCGTTTTTCCCTCTTGGTAATATTTTTCTAATACATCAAAACAATTTGATAAGTTTATATTTTCTAGTTCATAGTATGCAACCTCATATCTACTGGACCAAAGACTACCGAAGGTTTTCAACCTATAAGCATCAATCATCCAATATAGCTTTACATCATAGTCCAAATATGCCCCTGCTACTCTTTTATACAGCTCTTCCTTCGGCAAAATTCTATTTTCTTTGAGGCAGTATCCTTGCTTGTATTTGTCGTAGTCGGAAAGGGAAACTATCACAAAGCCTCGTGAAGTGGAATAATCGGGAATTATTCGAATAAATATGGCGCAGAGTATCGCCGCCAGAAGCAGCGTGCCGGCTAGGGCTTTAAATTTAATAGACCTGTAGAATTTCATATCAGTCCTTTTCTATCCATCCATTCGTTAGAGGCTAATTCTTTCGGACCAGGAGGAGTTTTCTTCCCCCACAAATAATAACTCAATATATCGGCTCCGTAATTACCCTCTAAGTCTAATCTTAGATCAGTTTCTTTTTTACTCATCTCTTATCCTTTTTCGGTTACATTCGTTAAGATAAAATTTTAACTAACTTTATCCGCCGTGAATCCACATATCCAGTTCCTGTTCCGCCGGAGCTTTGATATCAAAATTTATATTTCCACAATTATCGTATGAGAATTTACGTCTATAATGTTTCATATGAGTATAAGCCAAGACTTTGTTAAAGTTTTCTAAACTCTCATATCCGTTTTTTATTCGTATTAAATTTTCTTTGCTTTTGATTTTTGTTAAATCTTCTTTATTGTTAAGCTCGATATACCAACTTATATAACCAGGTCTGGCATAATTCACAAAAAATTTATCCTCTTTTATTAAAAATGATTTTTCTAAAAACATTTTTCCACCATGAAGCGGATTTTTCTCTTCCGATAAGATAATAGGCTGTCTAAAGCCTAAAATTTCATCCTTATATACAAAATATTTTGATAGATCGGAGATATCTATTTGTGTCTTATCTTTTATCTCATAATCAAAACTCTTTCTGTCGGTATTTTCGACCAAAAAATCAAACCAGTTTTCTTCATTGAAATCGCCGATTAGATAGAGCTTGGAGACGCTCGCCGTATAAAAACTATGGCCGAAAATTTTTATATCGTGCTCATCGATAATGGTATTTCGCAAAATTTCATAGTCGTAATATCTTTTAAAATAATTTATAGCGGCATTTCGAAGTAACTCTTCGTTGCTCAGAATTCTATTCTCTTTTAGACAATATCCCTTTTGATATTTGTAATAGCTAAAAATAGTAACTATGCAGGAGCCTTGCGAAGTGGAGTAATCCGGCACGATGCGGATAAACAGGGCGCAGAAAAGTAGCGCTGCGGCTAGGATTTTAAATTTAAGTTTGCGAAATTTCATTACGATCCTTTAGCGCGGCAAATGAAGCAAACGCATATCTAGCCGCCGCGTTAAATTTATACCTTCGCTCCGCATTCATCGTCCCGACCTTTTTAAATTTGAGATAAATTTTAGCGACACTCAAAGTTTTCTGCCTAGCGCCAAAACCCCTTTGCATCGCTAAATTTCATATCTCGCGCTAGCCAATTTTAAATCGCCGCAACATTTAAATTTTTGGTTCTCGCGACGCTCAAATTTTACTCGGCGAGGCGCGTAAAATTCAGCGGTGCGGCGCCAAAAATTTCAGATAAGCTTTAAAGCCGCGCCTTAGTTTTAAGCTCGCAAAATTTAACCGCACCGCAAAAGCTACTTCGCTGCGCAAAATTTAACCGCGAGCGCCAAAGCTCTTTACTTCTTCGGCTTGCTTAGCTCGTAGCCGAAGCGGATCTTTTTACTCTCGCCCGGCTTTAGCTCAAAGTCCCAGCTAAGTAGTCCGTCCTTGCCGAGGCTGCTCTGCTCGGGCGAGTTTTTCAGCGCGACCTTTACGTCTTCATGCGTCGAAACGGGCGCTCGCTCTTGCAAAACCACGTTCCACGCGCGCTTGGAGCCGTTTTTGATCTCGTATTCCCAAGCCATGGAATTTTTGCTTTCGCCGCCGAAAAAGGAATTTTTCGTGAAGTTATTTGCCTGCTCTTTTTTGACTTCGATCAGACTATTTTTACCCAGATACGCCGTAGCCTCGGAGTTTGCGGCAAAGCCTAGATGCACGAGCCCGATCTGCACGCCGTCGAGCTTTATTAGCGTTTCGCTCTCCTCTATGCTTCTTTCGGGGCTAAATTTAGCCCGCACGTAGGCCGCCTCGCTGCCATAGCCGTCGATGAGCAGATCAAATTTTGCATTCAGGCTCTGCTTGTCGAAGCTAAACTCGCCCGCTTCGCCCGCCTTGAGGTTTACGCCGCTAATTTTCCACACCTTTGAGAGCGAGCTTTCGATATTCGAGCCCGTCCTTGCATACGACGATCTAGCCTCCGCCGCAGGCGCCCTCTGCATATCTGCCACCTCTAGCATCATATCCTTTTTATACGCCGCCGCGGGCGCCGGCTTTGCAGGTTCGCCCTCGTACCACGGATAAAAGGGCTGCGGCGCGGTCTGTGAGGAGTATTCGTAAGGATACAGCGCGATCGTCAAATTCGCTAGCTCCGCGTTTAGCGGATTTTGCACCGAGATCTTTTGCGTAACCTCGATCTTGCCGCCTGCAAGATCTGCCGAGAGCTCGTTGTGCGTGTAGGCGCTTACGTCAACGGGGTAGCTTATTTTTACAAAGCTCGGATCGCAGCCAAAGTTCGCGTTTAAGCGGCGCTCGTTTTTGATCCGGTATTTTGAAATTTTCTCTTTGAGCTTTCCGATCTGCTCGTCCGTCTTTGAAATTTCGCCCGCTACGAGCAGGACTTCGTCGTAAACTTTTTGCGAATCCGTCTTTAGGCTCGCCAAACTTCTATCTTTTAAGCTCGCAAAGTCGCTTAAAAAGCGCTGCTGCGCCTTAAGCGCGACCAGGCGGTCGTTTAGCTCGCGCAGGCTCTTTTCGTCCGCCTCTTTTTTGGCGAATTCCGCGTTTTTCACGGGCTCGATCTCTCCCAAAGACAATTCGCGCACTTCGCAAGAGCCCGCGATCTCGATGCTGCGGATATCCAAGTACTCCGGCACGTTCACGCTGAAGTTTGATTTTTGCGCGCCGAAGTTTTGGTACAAGAAGGCGGAGTTCGCGTAGATCTCAAGGCTATTTTCCTGCGCGCTTAAATTTACGGCAAGCGCCGCAGCTGCGCTTAAAAGCACTATTTTTTTCATTTTCGCTCCTTAAAAATTTTATGTATATTGTAACGATAAATTTTGATTTTTATGCTTAAAATTTAGAGCGAATTTTAAAATTCCGGCCTCGCCGCCCGCTTTGAAATTTTAAAATTTCGCCGCCGCAAAATCCCCGTCGCGGACGTTAAAATTTTACCGCCAATAGCGTTCATTAAGTCCTCTCACTCGCGCAGCCTAAGCGATAAAATTTTAAAATTTCGAAGCCTCTATTACAAGGACGAGCTTCGCTCATCCGCGAAGTCAAACCGATAAAAATGCAGGCGCTAGCCTGCCGTAACTTTAGCGGGGCGTGGGGCAGAGCCCCACTCGCAGGCTCGGACCTTCAAGGAAACATCAGCAGCGCCTTGCGCTTCGCTTGTTTTGTTCGAGCCGAGAAGTCAAGATCAAAACGGATACGTCAAGCAGCAGACGCGACCGACCTTTTCGTTGTAGCTGACGTCGAGCTTCAGATCGTATAGTTTGCTTAAAATTTCGCTTTTTATGATCTGCTCGGCCTTGCCGTATGCGACCTCGCCGCCGCCTTTTACGAGCGCGACGTATCCGCCCAAAAGCAGCGCGAAGTCCGGATTGTGCGTGGCCAAAACGACGGTGTAGCCGTTTTTGAGAAGCTCTTTTGTGGCGCGGAGAAATTTGTATTGGTTGGCAAAGTCTAACGCCGAGGTCGGCTCGTCGAAGATCACGATCTTCGGCTCGCTGCAAAGTGCGCGCGCGATGGATGCCATCTGCCTCTGGCCGCCGCTTAGGCGCGTGATGATCTTGTCTTTTAGGTGCCAAATTTCAAGCATTTTCATGTAGCGCTGCGCAAGCTTGTAGTCGTTTTCGCTCGGCTGCGAAAAGATCCCGATATGCGCCGTGCGCCCCATCAGGACGTATTCGAAGACGCTATAGTCGTACTCGCAGACCTCGCTTTGCGAGACGTAGCCGATGATTTCGGCGCGCCCTTTGGCGCTGAGGCTCGCCATATCCTTGCCGTCGATTGAAATTTTACCGCGCAGGGGCTCAAGCGTGCCGCTGATTAAATTTAAAAGCGTCGATTTTCCCGCGCCGTTTTGCCCCAAAATCGTCAGCATCGCGCCCGCTTCGAGGTTTAAGTTCACGTCGCGCAGCGTCAGAGGGGCGGATTTTGCGTAGCCGAAGTCTAAGCTCTCGATCTTAACCATTTAGCTTCCTTTTGTTTTTAAGTAGGATGAATATAAAAAATAGCGTGCCGATGAAGCCCGTAAGCACCCCCAGCGGGATCTCGCTTTGATTTATGCTGCGCGCTACGTCGTCTACGATGAGCACGAAGATCGCGCTTAAAAATATGCTCGCCGGGATCGCCTTGGTGTTGCTAACGCCCACGATCATGCGCGTTAGATGCGGCATCAAAAGCCCCACCCACGCGACTATGCCGCTGATACACACGCTACTTGCGGTTAGCAGCGTCGCGCAGACGATGATGATGCCCCGCTCCAGCACGACGTTTACGCCGAGCTTCGCTGCCGTCGCATCGCCCATGGATAGGACGTTTATGCGGTAGCTCATCAGCACCAAGATAGCGATACAAACCCCCATCACCGGCGCTATCATCGCCAGCACGGAGGGATCGACCTTCGCGAGGCTTCCTAGCTGCCAATACACGATGTCTGCAAGCTTCGTCTCGGGATCCGCCATAAATTTTAAAAACCCAATCAACGCGCCCATCAGACCGCTTACGATGATGCCGGCAAGCACAAGCATTATGGTGGCGCTCGAACGCAGCGCGCGCGTAATCAGAAGCGTAATGCAAACCGCCGCAAGCCCAAAAACGAAGGCGAAAAGCTGGATCAAAAGGATATTTAGATCAAGCAGGATCGCGATCGCCGCGCCTACGCAGGCTCCGGCGCTGACGCCTAAGAGATCTGGCGAGACGAGTTGGTTTTTAAAGACACCCTGATACGCCGTGCCGCTGATGCCCAGCGCCGCGCCCACGAGCACCGCGGCGATGATGCGCGGCAAGCGCACATCCATAACGACGTTGTGGACGTTTTGCGCTACTTCGCCGCCGCTAAGCGCTTTTAAAACCTCGGCGATGCTTAGGCCGAAGCGCCCTATACAAAGCGATATCGCAATCGTTGCAATCGTCGCCAGTATCAGCAGCAGGAGCATAAATTTAAAATTTTTCATACCTTCCCTTGCTTTAAATTTTATCTTTTGCCTTAAATTTAATCTTTGAAATTTCGCCTCGTTGAAACCTGTTTAAAATTCCGCCCTTCGGCTCGTAGGCGAAAGGCTTGCAGTAAAATTCCTTCGTGATGGCTCCAAGATCAATATTTCAGAAAAGATCCGGATGAAAATTTTAGCCGCCTACAAGATTTGTAGTGACGTCCTCGCGCCCGTGCAGTCCCAGCCGAAAATGTTTGCAGGCGCAGCATAGACGCGCTTTTGTCGCACCGCCTCAAGCTGCGAAACGCAGGACTTGACAGCAGCGCCTCCGCCTCGCACGACATTTTCTATCGATGATGACGCAGAGACTGCAGCGACTTTGATTTATACATCTAAATCCTTAAACAGATGTGGCATTTTAGCATATATCATATTAAATTTTTATGATTTTAGCTTTCATATACGCGAGCGAAATTTAATGGCGTGCAGCTCCGTGTAATAAGGCTTTTAGCAAAATTTAGCTTGCGGATTTCAGATGAGCGTCTACGAAATTTATGCTGAGATGGAATTTTAAAATTTCATCCGTTCGCGAAAGATAGACTTAAACCTGATGGCAGAATTTTGCCTGGCTAAATTTCGCCTATTTAGCAGCAGACAGCGCGCGGCGAAATTTTACGTAGGATTTTAAGATTTGATTTAGAATTCCGTAAACGGATACTGCGCGAAAATTTTCTCTTTATTAGGCCCCGGTTTTGCTAGCCACTTAGTCTTAGAATTTTATTAGCCGTTTGGATGCGGGATTTTATTTGCCCGCAAGAGGTTAAATTTTATCATGAAATTTCGCATCGTTTAAAATGCGATGCGAAATGAATCCGTCCGTTGCTACTGCCAGCCTAGGGATTTGCGTTTTAAGCGCATGTCGCTTACCATTTTTAGCGCAAGCGCGACCGGATCGGTATCTACGTGCATCACAGAGCCAAGCGCTCGCCTGGTGCCCTCTTTGAAAAAGTGTATGACATTTGCGGAGCCGTGGATTTGATACTCGACGCAGTGATATGAGTCGATGCCCATTAGACGGAATCCGAGCGAGGCATCGACGCCCTTTTCGTTCGCCCACTCGGGAGAAGTGAAGGCAAGCGGCAGCTCGTAGAGATTTTTGTCTAGCACCCCTGCGATACCTGCGAAAATTCCGCTGGAGCGAGTATTATCGATACACTCACCCACGTGCCAAACCGGCGGAAGCTCATCTTTTTCTAAAAATGCCCGCAGCGACGCGCCTGCTTTTTTATACGCGCTTTTTTGGCAAAAGCCCAGCTTCATTAGTGGGAACGACGCGCAGCCGTTGGTTAGGATTAGGACGTTATTTTCGATTAGGGTTTGTGCGACATCTATGATAGCGCGCTCATAAGGCACTTTAGGATTGGTGCAGCCGACCATATTTACGATGCCTAAAATTTCACCGCTTTTTAGCGCGTGCGCTAACGGCTCCATGCCGCCGTAGTGCTTATGGACGAATTCTACCGAAAAGCCAACTTCGGCCTCGACTTCATACGGCGGGATATATACCGGCAGTCCCTTGCGCTTTTCGTGAGATTGCAATGCGCGGTCTAGAATTTTACGCGCTAAATTCCTAGTCTCGGCGATATTGCTATGGTGATGATCGTAGCCTATATGCTCGGCTCCGGGAAGCCTAGCTGATGAGCTTGTGGTAACGACCTTGGTCTGGAAGCAGTTAGCCACGTCCATAATCGCAGGATAGACATCTTGGACATCGGCGACCCACAGATCAAGCGCGCCCGTGCCTATGACGAGTTCGGCAGTTACGGCGTTTGAGAGCGGCACAACGCCCCAGTTGCGATACATCGCCGATAGCCCAGAACAGCACACGCCGTAAAATGCGATCCCATGCGCGCCTATTGCGCGAGCCTTGTCTTGGTACTCCTTAGAATTTCCGATCTCCACTATTAGGCTTACTAATGTCGGCAGATGTCCGTGCACGGCGATATTGACCCAGCCTTTTTTGAGTGCGCCCATATTGCTTTTGGAAGTTACGCGATCTCCTACGCCAAATAGCGCATCCGTAGCGATATTCGCAGCTACTACGCCGGTGAATGTAAAAGCAAGCCCGCAGCGCAAAAGATGCTGCATCACGCTGCGCCAGTCTCCGTCCGTGCCTACACCCGTTCGGTGATACGCCTCAAAGACTTCGTTATACGCACTAATCGGCAAGATATCCAGCTTGCGCCATACCTCTTGACGCTCCTTGGGTGCGAGCGCAGTGATGGTTTTATACTCGCCGCTACTTTGCGAAAGATCTGTCAAAAGCGTATCGGCAAGCTCGATCGCTACCTCTTTTAACTCTCTGCCCTCAGTTGGAATTCCAAAGGCTTTGGCGGTATTGATGATTTTGTATTCGCCTATTATGGGCAGATCTAGCTTGCCCTGTGCCGCCCATTTTAGCGACAGCAGAAGCTCTCTGGCGTGCGCGCCGTGTTGAGCTACGCCGGCAGCTACTTGGCGCAGTAGGTTGCGCGATACGATGAGATCGGCGTCCGCACCGCAAGTGCCGCGATCGGCCTTTTTAGTAATTTTGCAAGGTCCCATATTGCAGATCCTACAGCATACTCCGGTAAGCCCATAGCTACACATAGGCATCTGTTTGTCGAAACGATCAAACGCCGTATCTACGCCGATCTGCTCCATCCTAAGCATCATTTCGCGCACGGCGGGATCAGGGGTTTTCTCAAGTACTTCTTGTTTTGTGGGGAAGGTCTTTTTGTATTCAAGCACCGCCTTCATATAATCCGCCGTAAATTCCGCCTCGTGAAAATGCTCGAAAAGATTGCCCTGCGCGTCTTTATGTGTGTGCGGACTAGCCTCTGCGGGCACTAAAACTTTTGGGATGCCGTGTTCGTCAAATCCGATAATCGCGCGATGAGAGTGGGGTTTGTGATCATGGTTATGTTTGTTGTGCTCGTGCGAGCTGATGGCGGAATCCTCGTCGTGCTCATGCGAAGACGCCGCAGAATTTGCGCCGTATTCGTGTAAATAGGCTGCGAGATTCTCTTCTTGATCGTGCGAGTGGGTCGCAAGATCTTCGTAGTGTAGATGCGAATGGATTGCGGAGCTATCGCTATGCTCGTGCGAGCAAGAGAAATGGTCTTTGCTGCTTGGGCTCTTCGCAGGATTTGAGATGGAATTTGTCAAAGAATCAGCCATGGAATTTGTTGTAGAGTTTATTGCGGATTTTTTAGCGTTGCCTGCGCTTTGAGTGCTTGAGTGCGCCGCAAAGTTCGTGCCTGAAGCAGAGCGTGTGCTATCATCGTAACTCGGTGCGGAATTTTTGGCTTCGCAATCGCACTCGTCGCAGGAATTCTCACCTGCGGCGCGATTTTTAGAAATTTTGTCGCGAGTAAGCGAGGCGGAAGTCGTAGAATTTGCGGTGGAATTTTTAGCAGTGCTTACACTTTTGTTGAAAACGGACGTGGAGGAGCTTTTGAGCGCATTTGCGGCGGAATTTTCTCCCGTATTCGCAGCAAAATTTTCATCCGTCGCAGCCTTTTTGCGTGAGTCTTTTTGTTTTGAGATTTTGTCGTTTGCCATGACGTCTCCTTAAAATTTATTTTAAAAATAAGCGAGAATGTAGAGCTCAATAAATATACTGAAAAACTACACTATTTAATTCTTATAGATAAAATTTAACGTGATTGTATTTTTTAATTGCTTTAAATTCCCTTAATAGCGCACTAAAATAAAAGATAAAATTTTATGAATAAAATATACTAAATAACTTAGTTTAAATTTTGCCGAGCGGCACGATCATCTTAGATAATCGATTAGCTTAGCGGAGATTTCGCGAAACTGCAAAATTTTATGCCCCTTTTTCTCGCGCATGAAGTCTTGCGCGTCGCGCAATCTTGCAAACGTGATAAGATCGTCGCCTCTGGCGCTTTGCAGCACGCTGCCGAAGACATAAAACGCGTCCTGCGCCCGCAAAATTTCGCCGCTTGCGTAATCGGTAACGTAAAGCTCCGCACTGCCGAAATTCGCGTCCGTAGAATTTGCCTCGCGGGAATTTGCGCTAGCGGAATTTGCCTCGCCTAAATTGCCGCTAACTGGATTTTTGCTCTCAGAATTCGCCCCCAAAGAATTTTCATTCTCAGAATTCATCTTTGCGGAAGCTCCGTTAAAATTTGCGCCCGAGCTCTCACCCTCGAAAAAATACGCAAACATCGCCTTGGGCGAAGCAAACGCGAGCGCGCTGCCGTCTTTAAGCCTTGCATAAGCGCGAAATTCGGGATGCGCGCTAGTATCGATGCCGTATTTGGCGCAGGTGAGATTTACGTCTTTTAGCCACGCAAGATCGCGCGCGGGTTTGGAATTTTGCGCCGAACCGAGACCAGTATTATCAGGCGCGCTTAAATTCTGCGCCGAGCTAGAGCTTTGCGTCGTGGAATTTTGTATCTCCGCTGCGCCGCAAAGCGCTATAAATGTCGCCAAAATGAGTGGAAATTTCACGCCAAATCCTTCGATCTAAAGATAAAATAGCCCAAAACGAGGCTCGCCGCGCCCAGCGCGATCGGATAGA
The DNA here is from genome assembly GCF_019423325.1 of Campylobacter sp. Lineage (NCBI taxonomy): Bacteria > Pseudomonadati > Campylobacterota > Epsilonproteobacteria > Campylobacterales > Campylobacteraceae > Campylobacter > Campylobacter sp. Next base: position 43,493 of record NZ_JAHZBQ010000004.1, read on the forward strand.
GCAGCGAAAAGGCGATGAAAAGCCCGCGCCCGAAGTGATCTAGGATAAAATACGCCGTCGTGCCGATGACTGCAAGATCGGGATCAAATAGGCTGATAGCGGCGATGCGGAAGTCCTCCATCGGGTTTGCGAGAGCGATCGCAAAGATCAAATTTTCGTTCACGCCCGTTTTTGCGAGCAGTCCGATCAGCACGAGATCCAAAAACGCAAGGCAGAAAAGCCAGACGAAAAACGCAAGCCCAAGCCCCATCTCTTGGCTTTTTGAGACGGCGCAGATCAAAAAAGCGATCCCTAAAAACGCCGCACACAAGCTAAAAAGCAGCCCCGTATAAAGCAGGCAGATCGCCCACGGAATGCCCGTGCCTTTGATCGCGCCCCAAACGATCGCAAGCAGCAGCGACAAAAATATCGGCACGAACACTCCAAATAGCCTTCCCAGCGCCTTTCCGTAATAATACTGTGCCTGCGAGATCGGAAAGCTTAGCAGGTATTCTAAGATATTTAGGTCGCGATCTGCTAGGATCGCCTTGCTGGTGGTGACGAGCACGAAGACGGGCAGGATGATGATGCAGATCTGAATAAACAGCAGCAGCAGTCGCGAAAGCCCGCTGAAACCGAGCACGCGCGAATCGGTCACCCCCGTGATGAAAAACGCCGCCACGAGCCCGCTAAAGATCAGCAGATAGAGCAAAAACCAGCGCGAGCGGAAGGATTCTTTGATATCCAAAGCGGCGATGGTGAGTAAATTTTTCATTCTTTTCCTTTTATTTTATTGCGCCTCGGTGCGCTTTTAAATTTATATTTCTCGCGCGGCTTAAATGCACCGCCCGTCTTTAAATTTTAGCCTCGTTTTGCAGCGCGGATTTCGCGGCCTTAAATTTTGCCCGTCTAGCGTTTAAACAGGCGGCGAAATTTTATCCGCCGCCTGCGACTGCGGATCGCGCATAAATTTTAAATTTACGGCTTGCTTGTGGCGCTTGCAAACAGCGCGTCGTTCGCAGTCCGCTATCCGTCGTCCGCCGCAGTTTTAAAATTTAGCCGTTTGACGGGCCGCTTAAATTTCAATTCCGCAAAATTTCAAAGCCGGGCGTATCCCGCGGCATAAATTTTAAAATTCTAAAAATCCCGCATCGGCGAATTCTGCGCCGGATAAATTTTAAATTTACGGCGAAATTTTAAGCTAGCGCGTCCATGTAAATTTTAATTCGGCAGAACGAAATCTCGCGCCGTGCGTTAAATTTAGCTACGTTACAAGATAAAATTTTGCAGCCGTTTCCTAAGCCTAGCTTTGCCTCGTGCCGAAGTTGCAAAGTAAAATTTTATCTCGTCTGCTCTCGTTTACGGCGGCGCGATAAAATTTTACGCTTTAAATTTAGCGTAAAACGAAGCCGCTTAAAATTTCGTCTTAGCCAAAGCGTCCTTAATGCGCGTGCCCCGAATGCATATCGTGCGCCGTGCCGTTGCCCTCGTGCATCTGCCCCATATCGTGCGGTGAGCCTTGAGGATGTGCCGTGCTACCCGCATCGCCGCCGCCCATATCATGCTTAGGTTCGCTCATGCCGTGCTCTGCGGAGTGAGGGTCCTTCATGCCGCCCATATCGCCATGATCGTGCATACTTCCCATATTGCCGTGCGCATCGCGACCCATATCGCCCATTCCCATGCCGTGCGAGCCGCCGCCTGCCTTAAGTGCCGCGACTACTTGATCGAAGCTGAAGTCTTGCTTGCCCTCTTGTTTGTTTTTAAACGCGCCCCAGCCGAACGACATAGGGGTTTTAAAGCCCTTGTAAAAATGCGCCGTGCGTGCGTCGATAAACTCGCCGTTGCCGCTAGCGTCATTGATGTAAATTTTGGCGTCCTTTAGCCAGTTTAGTTTGTCGTTGGTAACCATAAAATCCACCAAGCAGCCGATGTCGTCAAAGTAGTGGTTTTTGCCGTCCACGCGCACATCGACGCTGAAGCGGTTGTCGCTGATCGCCATCTGGCAGTGCTCGCATACGTCTCTGTCGTAATGGACGTTGCCGTAGTCTTTCTCGTCGCCGCAGCCTAAAAACGTAAGCGCAACAAGTGCGCAAAGTAAAGCTTTAAACATTTTTGTCATCTACGATCCTCCCTAGATCCATTGAAATCATTCTTTTTACCAGCCCTCCCACTTCCTCGAGCCTATGCGAGATAAAGATCAAGCTTTTGTCTTTTGCGTGGTTGTGCAAAAGCGTCTTAAAACGCTCACGCGCGCTCGGATCGAGATTGGCGGTCGGTTCGTCGAAAATCATCGCCTTGCTAGCTCTGCCGAATGCTAGCGCAATTAAAAATTTTTGCTTCATACCGCCGGATAGCTTATGAAAAGGTTTGTTTAAATTTGAACTCAGATCAAGCTCCATTTCACTGCAGAATTTTACTATATCCGCTCTGCTTGCGTCTGCCGTACGCTCGGCGAAGTAGATGAGCTCATTTAGGCTCAGCTTAAGCGGCGGCGGAGTTTGCGGCACGAAGCTGATACCGCGTAGAGCGCGGCTGCGCTGCTTAAACGAATCAAATCCGTCGATAGCGACGCTGCCGCTTGTGGGTATGTATTCGCCCAAAATCGTCCGCATCAGTGAGCTTTTGCCCGCGCCGTTTTGCCCGACGAAAAGCACCTGCTCGCCATCATCGATATTTAGATTGATATCTTTTAAAACGAATTGATCTGCGAATTTCTTGCTTACGTTTTTAATCTCTATCATAGACTTCCTTAGATCATATCTTTTAGTTTATTGCCGATACTCAGTGCGTCTTGGTGACACACGTCGATACAGCGTCCGCATAGCGTGCAGTCGATCCCTTTTAGCATAAATTTGCTCTTATCGCCCAGGTTTTCGGATGCCTTTTTTTTGGTGATGTCTAGCACGTGCGAGACGAAGCAGACGTCTTGGCAAACGCCGCAGTGATCGCACCTGCTTTTATCCCAAGTAATCTTGCTAAGGCTAGCTTTCGCCGCAATCGAATAGGTGCTGCCTAGTGGGCATAGGTGCGTGCACCACATCCGTCTGCTAAAAAATACTTCGAGCAAAAACACAAAAACTATCCAAAGCCCCGCCAGCGAGAAGCCGTAGATGATGAGGCGCGATAAAATTCCAACTACGTTAAAAATTTCAAAAACGAGCAGATCGGTAATCGCGCTTAGCACCAAAAATACCGCCCAGATCGCATATCGCATACCGCGAGGCAGGGCGCGCTCCTTGATGACGTGCTTAGCGATTAGCGTATTATGCAGCTTCTCGCCGATCTCGCTAAGCGCTCCGTAAGGACAGATCCACGAGCAAAACGCCTTGCCGCCCGCGATGAAATAAAACAGCAAGATCGTGCCCGAGCCGATGAGCAAATTTATCGGCAGATCCTTGTGCGCGGCGATCACCTCAAGAGTGGCAAAGGGATCGGCTAGGTGAAAGCCAAGTATCCGCGAGCCGCTGATGTCGCCCTCTAAAATTTGAATATCGGCGCGAAAGGAAAGCACGAAAAGCAGATGCACCAAAAATACCGTGGCGTAGCGCAGCGCCCGAATACTGGGGCGCAGTTTGCCGCTTTTATTTTTAAGCGCGAAGGTCGAGAAAAAGCTCGTATTTTTGATCGTGCATCGCGAATTATATTTATCCAAGACTTACTCTTTAAATTTTGAAATTTCATCCGCGAGCTTATCTAGGCTCTCGTCGCTTACGTTGGTTAGCAGTCCGCTCATCAGGCTGTTTTTGATCTTACCCGCTTTATAATCTTTGAGGCTTGCTAAAATTTGTTCCTTGCTCTTGCCGCCGATCGGCGGAGCGATCTTGCCGCGTCCGTCATCGCCGTGGCAGGGCGCGCAGCTTACCAGATAGGAGCTACTAACCTTAAAATCGCGCTCTTTGACGCTCTGCTGCAAAATTTTAATATTTTTCACATCCTTATCGTCGATGAGATCGACGCTTTTGCTCTGCGGTGCGGGCTTTGCTTGCGCTTGCGGCTTGACTTCCTGCTGCGGCGCGCTAGAATCGTCCGAACTAGCCATAAAGATCATCAGCGCGATCAGTGCTACACCCAAAATCAAAGCTAAAATTTTGCCCGGTTTCATTTCTGCTCCTTAAATTGTTTGTTGAACTCGTAAATTTCTTTCGCCATCGTCTCTATCTGCTGCTCGCTCATGCCGTTTACGAGCTGCACCATAAGAGGATTAGGCTTTTCTTTGAATTTATACTTTTTAATCATATCCACGATCTGCGCGTCGGTTTTATCCAGAAGCGACGGACCTATGATGCCGTTGGCGTAGTCGTCGTGGCACGCTGAACAGCGCAGGATAAAATCGTGCCCAAGGCGCTTTTTCATCAGATCGAAATTTAGCTTTTCATATTGATTTTTGATGCTCGAATATGCCACGATATTTTTGGTCGTCTCGTTCACGTCGCCGTTTAGATTAAAATTTACCTTTCGCTCGCCGTAAAAATCGTAGCTTACGAACTTATCGTCCTTCTTGGGCGCCTCGCCGCTTTTGACGCTTATGCGAGGCTTGGCGGTAGAATTTTGATCCGCTTTCTGCGATGCGGAATTTGAACTCGCAGAGCCTTGCCTTGCAGAGCCTTGCGAAACGGAATTTTGCCCTGCGGAGCTTGTCGCGGCAGAGCCTGAATCGCCGTCATCTCCGCAGCCGCATAGCAAAAGCGCCGCAGCTAGCGAGCAGAGGTAGAATTTAATGGAGCTTTTCATTGTTTTCCTTCATAGACTGATTTATAATCCGCCCGCGGGATTATCTCGATGATACGCGCGGGGCAGAGCTCTGCGCACGCGCCGCAGCCGACGCAAGCGCTGCGGATCTGCGGAGCGAAATGCGCGCCTGCTTCTATCATCGCGATGGCGTCAAGCGGCTGCGGGTAAGGGCACAGCGACGCGCATAGATCGCAGGGCTTGCCCTCTTTCGCCGCCAGCGCGGAGTTTAGCTCGCGCTCCTGCTCGGTCTTGGCGGGCTTTGGGCGCAGATCGCTAGATTTTAAAACCTGCCCGCGATACGCCAAACAGGCGTCTAAATTTTTAATCACGGCGATACCCATTTTGACCTTTTTAGGCTCGTTCGTCTCGTGGCTGAGCGCGCCGCTTGGACAGGCGAGCACGCAAGGAAGCGCGCCGCAAAGATAGCAGCCTCGCTCTTTGGCGTCGATGACCGGGGTGCCGATGTCAAAAAGATGGGTAATATCCAGCAGATAGATGCTGTGATAGGGGCAGACCTGCACGCATTGGCCGCACTTGATACAGCTACTGCGGAAGCCGCGCTCCGCCAGCGCTCCGGGCGGGCGCAGATATAAAGAGGTGGAATCCTCGCTAGAATTTTTTGCGGAATTTTGTTTTATGGAATTCGGCACGGAATTTTGCCCTGCAGAATTTACGGAATTTTGCTCGTTTAAATTTTGCACTTCACTGCCCGCGGAATTGGTAGAATTCTCATCCGCAAACAAGCTCGCTGCCCCAAGTGTCCCGAGCGCTCCGCCGAGTAGTTTTATCGCTTCGCGTCTATTCTTTATCATTGCCTCATCCTAGGTTTTGGATCTTTTAGCAGTAGCTCAGGCTCTGAAAACGGAGCGAGCTTGGAGATGAAATTTAAAAGCGCGATCCCGCTGGAGCCGTAAAAAAACCGCACGCTTGGCTTATGCGCCCAAAGTCTGTCGGCATAAGCATATGAGCTGTAGCTAACGTCACCGTAGCCGTCGCCATCGCGATCAAATCCGTCGTAATCGTCGAAATAGTTGCCACTCCATTCGTTTTGCAAGAGCTTGGATTGAGGCGTATCGTTTAGCACGATCTCCATATTTCCTTTAAATTTATTGTTTTTAAATACGCTTTTTAGCTGCGTGGCGTGGAATTGCACGCCGATGCTGTTGTATTCGATATCGTTGTTTTCAAAAACGTTAAGCGAGCCCGGCTGATAGGGGGATTGATCCAGATAAAATCCGCGGGCATTGTAAACGACTTTATTATCTGTAACCCTGAAATTTGAGCTATCCTTCATACCGATGCCTACGCCGTAGGCGCCGTCCGCGTTGCGCACGACGTTGCGTCTGGCGATATTGTCGCTTGAAAACATAAAAAATAATCCCACGCTATTGCCGTCGTAGTAGTTATCCTCCACGACGTTATGTCCGGAGTTCATAAAGTGCAGAGAATAACGACAGCTATGGCCTTTATTGCCTGCGACAAGATTGCCATTAGAGAAGTAAAAAACGGTGTCGCGGACGTTATGGACGTCGTTATTTAAAATTTTATTGGCATTGGAGTACCAAAGCTTGATGCCGTCGCCTTTGAAACTCGTGCGGTAGGTATTGCTTGAAATTTCGTTGCCCTCGATCGTTACGTCGTTTGCCTTGCTTAGCACGACGCCGTAGAGCACGTCTTTGATGAGATTATTTTTTATGATTACGCTGTTTACGTCGCTTACGTTGATCCCAGCATCTTCGCTAAGATGCTCGAAGCCTCCGTTTTGAATCGTTAAATTTTTGATCGTAACATGCGAAGCGCGGACGCGGATCACCGTTGCGTTGCGATCGCCTATGATCACGGCGGAGCGGTCTAGTCCGTCGATAGTAAGGGGCTTATCGATTAAAACGTTGCCGTGGTACTCGCCCGCGGCTAGTTCGATAATATCGCCCGCTTTTGCGCTATCGATCGCGTCTTGAAGCTCGCCCGCGCCTAGAATTAGGGCGAGCGAGAATGCAAGAAAGAAGAGCTTCATCTATACTCTCGTAGAAATTTTTTCTTAGAAAATAGCGCTAGTGCCGATAGCAGCGACAGGGCCAGCATCAGCCAAAAGCCAAGAGCCGGATATGAATGGGTAGTAAAATGCGCCACGCTACCGTCGCCAAACGCCGTAGGCATAAAAGGCTTTATTTTAAACGCGCCCCAGTCTTGCAGGTTGTGCCCGAACCAATACAGCCAGCCCACGTAGCAGCCGATGAAAATAAGCGGCGCAATGATCGGCAGGATCATAAGCAGAGTCTGCCCCTTGCCATCATAGTACAAAAACGCAAGCATTCCTATCGTCGCGATTATGAGATAATACGGCGATAGCGAGTGCTCGAGCGTGCCGCCGCGCCATACGGGATACATGCCGATATAGTGATTTAGGGTATTCATCTCGCCAACGTCGCCGCTAAAGCCGTCAACGTGGACGTAAAGTGGAATTCCATCGGGGAAAGCCTCTTTTGGATAGTTCGGCGCTTCGAGTGAAATTTTCCACACTGGTATGCTAGGGACCCCCACTTCAAATTTATGCTCCAGCATCGCGCCTAGATCATTTTTAACATCACTAGGAATTAGGTGATTTTTATACGATGCTTTTGTATAAAAATTCCATATCGGTGCGGAGTATGCGGGTAGCTGCGAGACGCTGCTAACCTGCCCCGATACGATTTTACCTTGGACTTTGAAAAATCCGAGCGTAGGGATGGTAAAAGCGACCGTCATAATAAGCAGCGCTAAAATCGCGTAAATTTTATATTTTGGCATTTCATCTCCTTTAAATTCTCCCCCTTGCGGGGGAGAGTGGGGTTAGTTAAGACCCGCGTTCTCATCGACCCATTTTAGGTATTCGATGATATCTTTGATCTCTTCGTCTTTCATATGCTGATTTGGCATGCGAAGGTTGAAGTAATTTATCATTGCCTTAACGTAGTCGTCTTCGTAGAATTTAGCAGGGTCTTTGATAAAATCGGCTACCCATTTCTCGCCGTTTTCGTGGCGGAGTAGGACGCCTGTTAGATCAGGACCCGAGCTTACTTGGCCGATGACGTGGCAGCCGTTGCAGCCTCCGCGTAGGTAGGCCTTCTCGCCGTTAGATGCAGCCTCGCTCATAGGAGTGGAGAGCTCGCGGATCAGATTATTTTTAGCGCGAAGTCCGACATCCGCGGTTTTTACTAGGTACTGCCAAACTTGACCTTCCCAAAGTATCGCGCCGTTCATATCGCCGGCTTTTACCGCGGCGTCTGCCTTGGCTTTGGTTTCAGGAATTTTGCCGTATTGATCCAGCGCGTCATCGACTAAAGCCTTGACCTTAGGATATTTCTCGTAGTTTTTCTCTTTTAAGAATTTAACGACTGATTGGATAACGTCGTCGGTGGCTTTATTCGTAGCTACTACCTTGTCGTATTCGGCTTTTAGAGCTTCTGGGCTAAGAGCTTTTAGCATAGACGCTTTAGCTGAAGTGTATTTTTTATTCGGATCTTTTACATATAGATATCCAAACATCTCAAGGTGCAGCGCAGAGCAGAATTCCGTGCAGTAGAAAGGAAATACGCCTTCTTTATCTGCGATGAAATTTACGCTAGCAGTCTTACCCGGCTCAAGCGACATATGCAGATCGTAATCATCAACCGTAAAGCCGTGAGTTTCGTCCTCGGCACGCTCTAAATTTGTCATATAGATCGTTACGTTATCGTCCTTATTAACCTCGATGTGCTCAGGATTAATATGGCTGCGGATCGCTGTAGCATAGACTTTTACGTTTTTGCCGTCGCGCTCGATGCGCTCCTGACCTGCTAGCGTCATAGCAGGGTGTTGCTTGCCGGTACGAGAGTTTGTTCCCATAGTATAGGTAGGTTTCGTATGAAGCTTGCTAGCTGCGATAGAAACTACGTCGTGCGGCTCGCCTAGACCGATAGGAAGATCGTAAAGCATCTCCATTTTAGGCCCTGTAATGTCGATCAGCTGGTGATTTTGCGGATGAAGCGGTCCGATAGGATTAAATCTATCGATCGAAAGCTTATCCAGCGCGATTACGTATTTACCGACAGGCTTAGAGGATTTACCCTCCATAGAATCAAGGTGACCGATATTGTAGTGGACGTTGATCCTATCTAAAACCTTTAGCGTTTTGTAGTTCCATTTTACGATCTGGCTATCAACGTAAAGCGATGTATAGATTACGCCATCTTGCGAATCGAAGGTGTTATGCAAAGGTCCAAGACCAAGCTCTGCTTGTCCGTGAAGCGTCTTTTGCATATCTAGGATCGGAATTCCGTATGGATCCTTGCCTGCATATTCTTTCTTATCAATTAGCTCTTTGATCTTTTTGAAATCATAAACGCTAGCGTGAGTATCTAGTTTACCGCCGATAATGATATAGCGGCCATCAGGGCTAACGTCAACGCCGTGAGGAGATTTAGCCTCAGGGATCAAAAATAGCGCTCCCGCTTTTACGGCGGCGTCTATCGTAACGATTCTGTGTCCGTTTACGACCTTATAGTTTTTGCTGTCTTGAGCAAGCTTTTCTAGAATTTGCCAGTTATAAACGTGCAAGTAGTCAGTATCGTTGCGGCTCATACCGGCTTCCATCGGAGGCAGACCCTTTTCGATGCCGCCCGTGTACATTTCGGAGTTAAAGCTGTTGGTAAACGCCCAGCCAAAGCTCTCGCCCTTACCTGCGTCACTTAGATCTTGCATATATGGAGGAAGCTCTAGAGAAAAGGATTTATTTACGTCGATTTTGCCTTTATCGTAGTCAAATTTCCATAGCGTTACCGCGCCGCGATAGACTGCTTGATACTCCTCGATCGGGTGCCAGTCGTTATCAAAAGGGGCCGCGTATTGGCTGGTTTCGATGACGTATTCGGTATTAGGCGTTACGAAAGAGCCGCCGTGATCGCTTTTGATTACGGGATTTACGACTATTTGAGTAGTCTCGAAATCGGATAAATTTATAACCGCGATTCTTGGGTTCGCCTTATCGTTGATAAAGAGATAATCGCCCACATACTCGCCGTTTTTTTCGCTGAAATTTGGATGGTGAGTATCGCCCCAGTTGATCTCTTTGCCGTTAATAGAGCCCGATCTTAAGACCGCCTTGCTCTCCTCGTCAAAGCCGTATCCCTGCCAAGGCTCCGGGGTAAATACGCCGATATATTTGTAGATCCTCATCGACGGCACGCCGTAAACGAGCACCTGTCCGCTTTGACCACCGGAAGAGAAGACCATATAATCGTCCTTCCGACCGGTCGGCTGATAAGTCTTAGCCGCCGCCAAAACGTCTTTTTCGCTTAAATTTCGTTCTTTCATCACGCGCTCTAGGTCACTATCTGCGGCACACAGGGCGCTTGCGGCGAACAAAACCGAGCCCAAAAGCACGGGTTTGAAACTTTTTAACATACTAATCCTTTCTTAGAATTTTAAAATTTTGCCTGATTTGCTGACTACGAGGATCGCTTCCCCGTCTGCGTACATCGCTAAAAATTCGCTTTTTAAATCCACAACCTCCTTTAATCCTGCTTTTTGATTTTCGTAAATTTTATCTTTAGTAGCGATAAACTGCGTGCTGCGGGCGCACACGATGGATTTGATCCAAGAGCCCACGCTTTTGCGCTCGCCGCTTTTTAAATTTATAAAATTCCCCTCTATATCGCCCGCAAACAGCGTCCCGTCGCAGTCTGCAAGAGCAGTGGCGATAGAGCCGCTTAAATTTTTATCGCCAGCTTCGGCTGAAATTTCGCTTTGAGTTTTAAGCTCCTCGTCTTGAAATTTTGCGCCTTTAAATTCTGAGCTTTGAAATTCCGCGTTCTTTGCGCCGCTAGCTTTCGTTTCGTTTTGCTCGGAGCCTTGCACGATTCTCGTGCTATTAAATTCTGCATCTTTAAATTTCACGCCACCAAGCTCTCCCTGCGCGGCGCGATTAGGCGCTGCATCGATGCCGCTAAATTTAGTCGCGACAATATCTGCGCTAAAACAGGCTACGCCGTTCCAGCTTGCGACGCAAAGTCCGTTAGCGCCCAGACTAACGGCATTGATCCTGCCGTAATGAAACGAAATTCCGCGCAGCCCATCTGGGGCGGAATTTCTATTTAAAGATTGCCCGTTTGCGGTGGAATTCTCACCTGGGGCGTAGCCGCCATCCGCGCTGTTATCAGGGTCTTCGTCTAATCTTATTAGTTGATTCTTATCTACTACCGCGTAAATTGCGTATTTTTCGGCATAGATCGCATCTATTTGGGCTGTGCCGCTACGCCCCGTCTTAAGCGCGCCTAAAAACTTTAATCTGTCGTTTAGTACCGCGATTTCGGCTCCGCCCCAAGCTAGATAAATTTTGCCGTTTTTAAAATTTAGAGCCGTGATTTCGTTATCGCTGTATTTTTGCGCGAACTCCACATCCCATTTAGCAGTATCAAACATCCTAAGCTCGCCGCCACTGCCGCATAAAAGCAGTCGGTGCGAGCTTGCGTCGAATGCGCCCAGACGCAGCGTGGCATTTAGATCAAAGCTGCCGGCTGCTGCTATCTGCGATAAACAAATCAAAAAGGCAATACAAAATTTTTTAAAATTCATCTTAATCCACTCTTTGCGAAATGATACTCTCCCAAGGCTTAAAAATCGGTTTAAAGCTTGAGCTATAATGAAATTCTAAGATTTCTTAAAAGTTACGAAATTCTATGATATAAAAACAGCTCTAAGTGAAATTTTATTTTTCACATTTTTGCTATATAAATTCCGCTTTAAAATTATAATTTTAGTAAATTTTTATTTTGACAGATTTTTACAATTCGTAACGCTCCTTTAATTTTGTTTAAATAAAAAGTTAGTATAATCGCCAAAGTTTGTTTTAAATTTTACTGAAGGAGAAACTATGGAGTTTCTGACAAGTTTGTCTGAAAGCACTCAATTCTTTTTGCAGCTCATTATAGTCTTGGGCTGTTTGTTTTACGGTGCTAAAAAAGGCGGTATGGCGCTGGGAATTCTAGGCGGTATAGGCTTAGTGATCTTAGTGTTTGGATTTAGATTAGAGCCGGGTAAGCCGGCAGTGGACGTTATTTTAACTATCCTCGCAGTTGTCGTAGCAAGTGCAACGCTACAGGCTACGGGAGGGCTTGATGTAATGCTTCAAATAGCGGAGAAATTGCTTCGTAAGCATCCGAAGATGGTTTGTATCATCGCTCCAACTGTTGCGTGGACGCTTACGATTTTGTGCGGAACGGGACACACCGTTTATACGCTGCTTCCGATCATTTATGACGTAGCTATTAAAAATGGAATTCGCCCTGAGCGCCCGATGGCTGCTTCTACGATCTCCTCGCAACTTGCTATCATCGCTAGCCCCGTTTCGGTTGCCGGCGTTTCGATGGTCGCGATCTTACTAGGTCAAGGCGTGCATATCGAGGGCTTTAGTACGTATTTGGATCTGCTAAAACTCACTATCCCTTCTACTTTCATCGGTATGCTTGCGATCGGAACGTGGTCGATTTTTAGAGGTAAAGATCTAGATAAAGATCCGGAATTCCAAGAAAAGATCAAAGACCCAGAGCAGAAAAAATATATCTACGGCGAAAGCACGACCTTGCTAGGTCAAAAGCTTCCTAGGATTAAGTGGATCTGCATGTGGATTTTCTTAGCCACTATTGCGCTAGTTGCGGTTTTGGGTTACGAAAAAAGCTTACGCCCTGCGTGGACTAAAAATGTTCCGGGCAAATCCGTAGAGATCATCGTCGATAAAAAAACGGTCAAAAATATCACGATCAAAGATGGTCAGGTCATTTCTATGGTGGATGGCGGTAAGGTCGTCTCAAACGTCAAAGAGTCTAAGGCTAAGGATGCGACGAAATTTAATAGCGTCGAAATTTACGACAAAGATAAAAAGCTTGCTCAAAGCATCGTCTCTCAAGACGGAAATGTCGTCATCACGACAGGCGATAAGAGCGAAAGTATCGCAAATGCAAGCATTGTCGTAAAAGATACTATGAAAAAGACCACAAATTTAAATATGGTCTTAACCATTCAAATTTTCATGCTTCTTGCAGCATCCATCATGATGATCGCTTCGGGCATAAAAGCGGGCAATATCGCTAAAAACGAAATTTTTCATAGCGGTATGATCGCGCTCGTAGCCATTTATGGAATTTCATGGATGGCAGAGACTATGTTTACTGCTCATATCGAAATGCTAAAAGCGTCGCTAGGTAAGGTCGTTATGGCGTATCCGTGGACATATGTCATCGTTTCCCTTTTGATTAGTAAATTCCTTAACTCTCAAGCAGCAGCGGTTGCTACTTTCGTACCGCTAGCGGTTAGCATCGGTATCGATCCGGGTCTTATTATTGCGTTTGCACCTGCTTGCTACGGATACTATATCCTACCTACCTATCCGAGCGATCTTGCGGCGATCCAGTTCGACCGCTCGGGCACTACGCACATTGGTAAATTCGTCATCAACCACAGCTTCATTTTCCCTGGGCTAATAGGCGTTCTTACTTCATGCGCGATGGGCTTTATCTTCGCTCATATTTACGGCTATTTATAATAGCTATACGCTCGCGAGTTCGATACTCGCGAGCTTTAAATTTCAAATCCCAGTGGCTTTATAAAATTTTATAAAATTTTGAAATTTTAAATGCTCTAAATTTTTAAATTCTAAAGCTTTCTAAATTCTATTCATAACCCGCTCTAGGCTAATCCGTTTTAAATAAAATTTACGTTATAATCCCGCCAAATTCCACATAGGAGGCAGATATGCAAATCCCTATCGCATACGGCAAAGATGATCATCTAAGCTTAGAGGTAAACGAGAAAAATTTACTAGGCGTTTTTAACCCCAACCCCGTGGCTAAATTTGACGAAACGGCGCTCATCGCAAAGGCTCTGGCAAATCCGATAAATCAAAAAAGCTTTGACGAGTTTATAGCAGGCGAGCAAAAGATCGTCATCATCGTAAATGATGGCACTCGACCGACGCCGACGGCAAAAATTTTAAAGCAAATTTACCCGAAAATCCGCGAGAAAAATAAAATTTTCATCATCGCCACCGGCTGCCATAGAGAGGGCACGCAGGAAGAATACGAGATGATCTTCGGCAAAGAAATTTACGCGGAGATCAGAGCCAAAAACGAAGTTCACGATCACGACTCCAAGCACGACGAGATGGTGTTTTTAGGCGAGTCAAAAAACGGCACGCAGATGTATCTAAACAAAATCGTAGCAGAAGCCAAAAAGGTAATCGTCATAGGCTCGGTCGAGCCGCACTATTTTGCAGGCTACACCGGCGGCAGAAAGGCCTTTTTGCCGGGCACCGCGTCATACGAGAGCATCACGCAAAATCACAAGCTAGCTCTTAGCGCCGACGCGCAGGCGCTGCGCCTAGAGGGCAACCCAGTGCACGAAGATATGATCGACGCGATGAAAGTTCTTGCGCATATCGACGTTTTTTCGATCCAGACGGTGCTTGATAGCGAGCACGGCGTTTATTACGCAAGTGCTGGCGATCTAAACGATAGCTTTTACGATTGCGTGAAAAAGGCAGACGAGGTCTTTTGCGTAGACATCCCGCGCAAGGCCGACATCGTGATCTCGGTCGCGCCCTATCCGATGGACGTCGATCTCTATCAGGCGCAAAAAGCCCTAGATAACGGCAAACTAGCGCTCGCGCAGGACGGAATTTTAATCATGGTCGCAAAGTGCCGCACCGGCATCGGACCAAAGCCGTTTTTTGATCTGATGGCTTCCGCCGACACGCCTAAAAAGGTGCTAGAAAAGATCAGTGCGGGTTTTAAGCTCGGCTATCATAAGGCCGCTAAAATGGCCGAAATCTCGCTCTGGGCGCAGACCTGGGCGGTAAGCGATCTGAGCGACGATGAGATGCGAGCCGTACACCTAAAGCCGTACCACGACATCCAAAAGGCCGTGGACGACGCACTCGCGCAAAAGGGCGCGGACGCAAAAATCATCATCCTGCCGTTTGGCTCGATGATGGTGCCTAAGGCGTAAGTTTGGCTAAAATTTTATATTACGACGCGAGCGCGGGCATTAGCGGCGATATGAACTTAGCCGCGCTGGTGGAGCTCGGAGTGGATTTTGACTATCTTTGCGCCGAGCTTGAGAAGTTAAATTTAGCCGGCGAATTTAAGCTGGAGCGCAAAAGCGTGCTAAAAAACGGCATCGCTGCGACTAAAATCGACGTCGTGCCGCTAAAATCGCAGCCCCACGCCAGAAGCTACGCCGATATCAAGCAAATTTTAGAGAGTTCAAATTTAAGCCAGAGCTGCAAACAAAGAGCGGGCGCGATATTTCGCACCATTGCAGAGGCGGAGGCCAAAGTCCACGGCACGGACGTCGATCGGGTGCATTTCCACGAGCTCGGGGCGATAGATAGCATCGTGGATGTCGCGGGCGCGGCGATCTGCTTTGAGTATCTTTTTGAAAATTTGGGTGTCTCGCGCGTGCTAAGCTCCAAAATCGAGCTTGGCGGCGGCATAACGATCTGCGATCACGGCGCGCTTAGCGTGCCGGCACCCGCCGTTTGCGAAATTTTAAAAGGCGTACCGATAAGTTTAGGGCGCGCAAATTTCGAGATGACCACGCCAACGGGAGCGGCGATTTTAAAGGCCTGCGCGGACGAGTTTGTAGACGGCGCGAGCTTTAAGATAGAAAAGATCGGCTACGGTGCAGGCAGCAAGGACGCAGCGGGCTTTGCAGACGTGCTTCGCGCGATAATCTGCGAGGCGGATGAAAATTTGAACGATGAAAGCGGCGAGCCAAATTTAGGCGCACGCTCAGGCTACGGCGAGGTTTGCAAGCAAATTTTAATCTCCACGAACATCGACGATATGGACGCCGAGAGCTTCGCCTTTGCGTGCGAAATTTTACGCGAAAACGGCGCGCTAGACGTGTTTAGCCGCTCTATTTTTATGAAAAAAGGGCGCGCAGGCTTTGAGCTAAACGCGCTGTGCCGCAAGCAGGACGCGCAAAATTTAAAGGATCTGATTTTTACGCACACGACGGCGATCGGCGTCCGCGAGGTAGAGGTTGCTAAAACCGAGCTAAAGCGCGAGTTTGTGCGGGTGCAGACGAAATTCGGCGAGATAGGGCTTAAAATTTCAGGCAGCAGCCAAACGCAAAAAATAAAGCCCGAATTTGACGAGTGCAAGACTGCGGCGCTCACGCACGGCACGACGATCGAGCGGGTGCGGAGAGAGGCGCTAGAAATCTATGACGAAACTAGAAAAACTAAAGGCTGATCTGCGCGGGCTGGGCGAACTCGCGGTCGCATTTAGCGGCGGTACGGACAGCTCGCTACTATTGCGCGCCGCGCACGACGCGCTGGGTGAGCGCGCGATGGGCATAACGATCAGATCGCCCTACATGTCCTCGCGCGAGATCGCCGAAGCCGTAGAATTTGCCCGCATCTACGGCATCAGGCACGAAATTTTAGAGCTAGGCGCCGCGGAGGAGATCAAAGACAACCCCGAAAACCGCTGCTATCTGTGCAAAAAGGCAGTATTTTCGAGCCTGATCGAGCGCGCCCGTGAGCTTGGCTTTAGCCGCGTCGCAGACGGCACGAACCGCGATGATCTGGGCGAATACCGCCCGGGGCTCAAAGCAAAAGAGGAGCTCGGCGTACTCTCGCCGCTGATAAATTTAACCAAATCAGATATCCGCGAGCTATCGCGCGAGTTAAATTTACCCACCGCCGAAAAACCCGGCTACGCGTGCTTGCTAACGCGCCTGCCGCACGGGCGTGAGATCGATGAGAGCGAGCTAAATTTGATCGAAGCGGCGGAAAATCTACTCATCGCAAGCGGCTACGCAAACGTCCGCGCGCGGTGCGACCGCAAAAATATAAAGCTGCAAATGCCCTTTGCTAGCATGCAAAGCTTTCTAAACGATGCGAAATTTAAAGATATCGTTAGGCAGCTCGTGATGCTGGGCGCAGCGGATGTGACGCTCGATCTAAAGGGGCTTAGAGAGGATGTTTTGCATGAGAGAGGATGAAATTTTAGAGCTTTTCGCGGGGATAAAAAGCGGCCGCGTGAGCGAGCAAGAGGCGCTAAAGTACCTGAAAAACTACCCCTACGAGGACGTGGGCTGCGCCAAAATCGACGTTCAGCGCGCCCTGCGAAACGGCGCGGGCGAGGTGATCTACGGCGAGGGCAAGACGGATGATGAAATTTTACGCATCGCAGAGGCGATCGGCGCGAGGCGGCAAAATATCCTAATCACGCGCACGAACGAGCGGGTTTTTAAGCGCGTGCGCGAGACGCTGCCGCAGGCGGAGTTTAACGCTCGCGGCCGCGTGATCAGCGTCAAATTTAAAGAGCCCGCGCTCACGCAAAGCTATATCGCGATAGTATCTGCCGGCACCGCCGACGGCGCGGTAGTGGAGGAGGCGTACGAGACGGCGCGCTTTTTAGGCAACGACGCGCGTAAATTTAGCGACGCGGGCGTGGCTGGGCTGCACAGGCTGATCGCAAATTTAGAGCAGATACGCGGCGCAAAGGTCGTGATCGCGGTGGCGGGCATGGAGGGCGCGCTAGCTAGCGTGCTGGCAGGCCTCGTGAGAGTGCCCGTGATCGCAGTGCCCACCAGCGTGGGATACGGGGCGAGTTTCGGCGGACTGGCGGCGCTACTATCGATGCTAAATAGCTGCGCAAACGGCGTCAGCGTCGTAAATATCGACAACGGTTTCGGCGCCGCGTACAACGCGAGCCTGATAAATCATCTCTAAATTTACGCCCGCCGCGCGGGTCAAATTTAACGGCTAAATTTAAAAGGAAAGCGTTGCGAGGGGAAAATTTAAACGAGCAAAAAAGTGCCGCAAAGCTCGCGCAAAAGCCGCAAACAAGGCAAAGCGCGAGAACGAGGCTAGCGTTTTTAGCCGCGGCTGGCGTGATTTTGGCGGCTGAAATTTACATCGCGATCTGCGTAAAGGGCGGCTTCGTGCGGCACTACCTGGGCGACGTTTTGGCCGTCATCTTGCTTTATGCTTTGACGCGGGCTATTTTTAGCGCGCCGCCTTTAAATTTGCCGCTTAAAATTTTCGCGTTTGCGGCGGCTTTGGAGCTAGCGCAGTATTTGGGCGCGGTGCAAATTTTAGGCGTAGAAAATAAAATTTTAAAAGTAATGATCGGCGGGACGTTTGATTTCGCCGATCTGCTCTGCTACGCGGTTGGCTGCGTCCTGGCGGGCGCTTATGAAAAATTTGAAAGTAAAATTTAGCAAAGGAGAAGCGATGGATAAAGAAAAAGCCGTAGAAAAAATGACCGAGGTCATGGCAAAATTCGTCGGCTACACGGGCAAAGTGCTGCCTGATGATGTGACGGCGAAGCTATGGGAGCTTAGTGAGCGCGAGACGCAGCCGTTAGCGAAGGAGATCTACAAAACGATGTTTGAAAACCAGCGCCTAGCTAAGCAACTAGACCGTCCGTCCTGTCAGGATACGGGCGTGATCCAGTTTTTCGTGCGCTGCGGAGCGAACTTCCCGCTCATCGGCGAGCTTGAGGAGCTGCTGCGAGAGGCCGTACTGCGAGCGACGCGCGAGGCTCCGCTGCGTCACAACAGCGTCGAGACCTTCGACGAGTATAACACCGGTAAAAACGTCGGAAAGGGCACGCCGAGCGTATTTTGGGAGATCGTGCCGGGTAGCAGCGAGTGCGAGATACACACCTATATGGCTGGCGGCGGCTGTAGCCTGCCCGGCAAAGCGACCGTACTGATGCCGGGCATGGGCTACGAGGGGGTCGTGAAATTTGTGATGGACATAATGACGAACTACGGCATAAACGCCTGTCCGCCGCTACTAGTCGGCGTGGGCGTGGGTACCTCGATCGACGTGGCGTCCTTGCTATCCAAAAAAGCGCTGATGAGACCTCTTGGCTCGGCAAATCCAAACGAACGCGCCGCGCTAACCGAAAAGCTGCTCGAAGAGGGCATAAACAAAATCGGCCTGGGCCCGCAAGGCATGAGCGGCGCAAGCTCGGTGATGGGCGTAAATATCGAGAACTGCGCCCGCCACCCAAGCGTCATCGCCGTCGCCGTAAACGTGGGCTGCTGGTCGCACCGCAAAGGCCATATCGTCTGGGACGAGCAGCTAAATTTTGCCGTAAAATCGCACAAGGAGTTCGCGCTATGAGTAAGAAAATTTTAACCACGCCGATCGCGCCCGAGGATCTGGCAGATATCAAGATCGGCGACGTGATCTATCTAACCGGACACATCGTCACCTGCCGCGACGTGCCGCACAGACGCATCGTGCAGGAGGGCTGCGAGCTGCCGCTAGATATAGCAGGCGGCGCGATCCTGCACGCAGGGCCGATCATCAGAAAAACGGGCGAAAAAAGCTTTGAGATGGTCTCCGTGGGGCCGACGACTAGCATGAGGATGGAGAAATTCGAGCGCGAATTTATCGCTAAAACGGGCGTGCGCCTGATAGTGGGCAAAGGGGGAATGGGCGAAGGCACGATGAGCGGCTGCAAGCAGTTTGGCGCGATACACTGCGTATTTCCCGCGGGCTGCGCGGTGGTGGCCGCGACGCAGGTCGAGCAGATCGAGAGCGCGGACTGGACGGAGCTTGGGATGCCCGAGACGCTGTGGAAGTGCCGCGTGAAGGAGTTTGGTCCACTCATCGTCTCCATAGACGTGCACGGAAATAATCTTTTCGAGCAAAACAAGGTCAAATTTAACGAGAAAAAGGACGCGGCGCTAGCTGAAATTTTACCGCAGGTCGGGTTTATAAAATAAAATTTAAACAGTATAAATTTACCACACTGCCAAATTTTATAAAATATTTAGGTTTAATAATAGGTCAAAGCTAAACCGTCGGCTAGATTTAGCCGACGGCTTATGCAAATTTAAAATATCGAAAACATAAATGACAAAACGAATAATACTAATAATCCGAATAGCATATTTGGACGTTGAAATTTATTCGCCGCTTTTAATTCCGATCCCGGGATTACCGGAATTACGGTTGCCAGTGCTGCGACCGGACCTCCCGTGAGATAGTATTGCATCATAGCGCTACCGCCGGCAGCCATAACGGCTAATGATAATGGTGTCGCCGTGCCTAGCGAAAGAGCGGCTTGCAAAAATGGTATGGTTATGGCTACTGATGCAGCATTACTTTGAGTTACAAAACCTGCTAACGCCGATACTATTAGCATACTTTGTATAGGCGCATGAGTTAGCATCGGGGTAAAAATTTGACCGATAAGATCGGCTAATCCAATTTGCTTTATAACGCCGCTCATAAATAAAAAACCTATCGTAGCTACAAGTGGAGTAGCTATCTTGCCGACGCCTTCAAGCATATTTTTTTCGCCTTCTTGAAAATTTAAGACGGAAAGCAAAATTGTGATAATCGCACTTGCAATACCTACTACAAAGACTGGAAATCCTGCAATAAAGCCGATGAAAAGCACAATAAAAGGCAAAAACGCTTTCCAAACCGGAGCTTCGTCAGCCTTTGCCTCAAATTCTTTTGAAATGCGCTCGATATCCTCTTTGCTAAGCGTTGTGCCGCTTCGCATTCTTTTTAATCTAAAAAAGGCACAAGCAAAAACACAAAGTCCGACAAACGTACCTATAACGTTAATTAGTCCGAATCCGATATTTGACACCGCTACGACGGCTACTTGCGTAGGATGAGTAAAACCGCCGTAGTTGCCTAAAATACCGGCATGTCCGTGAATACCAGCGGATTTATTAGGATCTACTCCAAGCTTCACGGATGCCGTACCGGTTATGACCGCAGTAATAGCCGGTTGCGTAAAACCGGTAAGCATACCTATTACCGCAGCCGCTATACCGCCGGCAGTCGCTACGCCTACGCCACCGCCCAGCCTATTTCCTAGTCTTACAATACTTCGAATAATTACATCCATGAAACCACTTGCTTGCATAACGCCGATAAACATTAAAATTCCTGTCATATCGGCAATAACCGGATTTAAACCTCCGATAATAAGAGAGGCCAAAGATACAACATTCTTTGGTCCTGTTACTGGAAATCCTGCTACTAGCGCGCTAATTGCCGAACCGACTATAGCCGTAGTATATAACGGCGTCTTACCGCTTATCATTAAGATAAGCGTAAAAATCATGACGCATTGAGCTGCGACTAACATTGTTAACTCCTTTTTAAAAATTTCGTTGAGCATTATAACATTTTTTTAAAAAATTATATATAATATTTAGTATTTTGTATTGAAAAATTTTAAAATATGGTATAATTTCCCAAACTAAAAAAGCAAAGGAGCAAAAAATGTCAAAGCCAAAAATTGCAGTCGGCGCATTGGGCGGTACGATTTGTATGAGCGCGAACGGTGGACAAGGCGGAGTTAAACCTAGCTTTAGTGCAGAACAGTTAGTAGGCGCAGTACCTGCTTTAAGGGAGATGGTGCAAATAGAGGCTAAAACCTTGCTGGCTCTTCCTAGCGGTAGTTTAAAGGTACAAGATCTCGTAGAAGTTTATAAATGGGCGAAAGAGCAGATTGCTAAAGGAGCAGTAGGCGTAGTCATTACGCAAGGAACCGATACGCTAGAAGAAAGCGCGTTCTTTTTAAATTTAGTTTGGGATGAGTATGCTCCGTTGGTTATTACCGGCGCTATGCGAAATGCCGATTCTATTAGCTCGGATGGTGCCGGCAATATATATGCTAGCGTGTTAACCGCTATTAGTCCGCAAAGTAGAGATCGGGGTGTGCTGGTAGTACTAAACGATACGATTCATAGTGCACTATGGGTTCATAAGAGCAACACCTTTTCTCTGCAAACTTTTGTATCTATAAATGCCGGTATTCAGGGACTTGTGATAGAGAATGAAGTAAAATTTATAACTCCTGCCGTATCGCGTAAAATTTATCCTTTGCCTGACGTCAAATTTCCTAAAGTAGAGATTATACAAAGCTATTTAGGTTGCGAGGGTGAAATGATTGAGCTCGCCTTACGTGCTAATTATAGCGGTATCATAATTAGTGGCGTAGGTGCCGGACATGTATCATATGATATGGTGGATAAACTAAGAGGTGCTCAAATTCCGGTCGTCGTCGCTTCTCGCACCGGTAGTGGGATTTGTGCTACTAAGACATACGGTTATAAAGGCTCAGAGATGGATTTACAAAGTATTGGTTGTATAATGTCTGGCTGGTTATCGCCGATTAAATCAAGGCTTTTACTGATGCTTTTGCTGGCAAATAATATGAATTTGGAACAGATAAAAAAAGAATTTGGGAATTTCTAAGGCGCCGATCTGGATTGTTTTTATATTATTTTTGTATAATACTCCTAAAAAACGGAGAATAAATGATACATCTCAATTCGGATCGTCCCATCACTACGACGGAATTTATAGTCCATAGCCTTAGCCAAGATATTTTAAACGGGAATATAAAATCCGGCTCCAAGCTGAAACAAAATGAAATTTCAAAGAGGTTTAACGTTAGCGCTACGCCGGTAAGAGAAGCGTTAAAAATTCTAACGGCAAAAGGACTGATCAGTTTCGATCCGTTTAAAGGCGCAATTGTAAAAGGGCTTTGCTATAAGGAAGCAAAAGAAATTTATGAACTCAGAATTTTATTGGAAAGCAAACTTATAACGGATGCGTTTGAAAAATATGATACTGAGTATCTACAAAAAGCAATTAATATCCAAGAGCAGATCGAAACTTGCACAGATTTAAACGAATGGGCTTTGTTAAATGCCAATTTTCATCGATGCTTTTGGCAGAGCGAAAGCGGCAGTAGGACGTTTAATATCGTCGAAACCCTTATAATGGCGGCAATCCCATATGTTTCACTGT
The DNA here is from genome assembly GCF_019423325.1 of Campylobacter sp. Taxonomy (NCBI): domain Bacteria; kingdom Pseudomonadati; phylum Campylobacterota; class Epsilonproteobacteria; order Campylobacterales; family Campylobacteraceae; genus Campylobacter; species Campylobacter sp. Next base: position 66,030 of record NZ_JAHZBQ010000004.1, read on the forward strand.
CTTTGTTTTATAAAAAAACTCATATAAAATCCTCAAATGAGGAGCACAAGGCGATAATAGAAGCGTATCAGAAAAAAGACTTAAAAAAATTAGTTCATCTCAACACAGCACATACTAATAAGACCAAAAATATTTTGGAAGATGCGATAAAAAACAGTCTTTAAGTATTTTTTAAAAAAGTATGAAATCCGCGCTGCGGCAAACTTGTTAAATTCTTATCGAGATTAAATTTATGTCCACTTCTACATCAACCAAAACATTTCCCGATCAAATAGCTTCTAAAATTGCTTTTTAAAATCACATAAATTATATCAAGGGAGAATTGATAAAAAATTTTAAGGCTTTATCGATCGCAGTGATACTGACGCTAAATTTAAGCACTTCGGATATTACGCTTGATGGCAAGGACATGGCGCCGTAAGAAATAGCGCAGATTATAAACGGTGCAACTAGGCGCGAGATTAAATTTATCTGCAAAATTTAGCTAGTCGCATGGATAAATTTTAAAAATTTAAACCCGCAAAGCCGCTGTTTTAAAGTGCCAACTAAAAGCGCGCTAAGCTCTTTCGCAAATTTAACCTACGCGCTATTTTTCTGTGCGAATTTTACGCTTGCATAGAGGTAGCTTGCAAGCCCTAGCGCGCCCAGTATAGCGCCCGCCTCGCCTATGTGCTCAAGCCCGAATCTCGTTGCGACTTGATGTCCCAAAAGCGCTCCGCCGCCGATGCCTACGTTATAAATCGCCGAGTAGATCGATATCGCGACGTCGGTAGCATCGGGAGCCAGCGCCAAAACCCTAATCTGCAAACAAAGCCCGAAGCCGAAAATCCCCACTCCCCAGACGAAAGCTGCAAGCAGCAGCGCTACGTCATTTGCGACAAAAGCTTTTAACGTCAGCACCGAGGCTAGGATAAAAAGGATCGAGCAGATCAAAAAGGCGTTTGGAAAAGAGCGGTAAAGCTTTGAAAAAAGCACGCTTGCGGCGATTCCCGAAGCGCCGAATGCAAGCAGGACGTAGGTCACGAAGTGATCGCCTGCGGGGTTAAATTTCGCCACGAAGGGCTCGACGTAGCTGTAGGTCGTAAAATGCGCGCCTACGATCAAAAGCGTCAGCAGATACAAAGCAAGCAGCATCGGGCGCCTTGCAAGCATCGGCAAGCTCGCAAGAGAGCCCGCGCGGCGACTCGGTAAAAACGGTAAAATTTTCCAAAGAAACAGCGCCTCCGCCGCCGCAAGCGCGCCGATTGCGAAAAACGTGATGCGCCAACCGAAAAGCTCGCCGACCACGCGCCCCAAAGGAAGTCCCAAAACCATCGCAAGCGAGGTGCCCAAAGCCAGCATGCCGATAGCCTGCGAGCCTTTATTTATCGGCGCTACGCGCACGACGAGCGATGAGGTGATCGACCAAAAGATCGCATGCGAAATCGCGATGCCAAGTCGCGCGATTACCAAAATGGTAAAATTCCACGCAATAGCGGCCAGGATGTGGCTTAGCGTAAATAGCACGAAAAGTCGCAAAAGCAGCCTCTTGCGCTCGAGCTTTGAGGTTAGCAGCATCAGCGGCAGCGAGAGTATGCTCACCGCCCACGCGTAGATTGTGATGATTAGCCCCGTACTCGTAACGTCCATGCTAAAATCCGCTGCGATGTCGCTTAGCAGCGCTACGGGGATAAATTCAGTCGTGTTAAAAATAAAGGCGGCAAATGCTAACGCGATAACTCTAGCGTAAGCTATTTTATGGACGTTCATCGGTTTTCTCTTTTCAGCTTTTAAATTCAGACTTTAAATTTAGCGCATTTAGCGGTTTTTAGCTTTTCGAGTTCTGCTCGGAATTTTAAAATTTTAAATTCTGCGCCGTATATACGTGCCGCGTTTCGTGCTAAATCTAAGCGGAGGATTATAGCTAAATTTATCCTCCTCGCAGCTTGCGGAAATAGAATTTACGCTCAAAACGCAAAGTCGCGTGTGGTAAAATTCACACAGCGAGCGATCGATGAAAATTTAAAATGAAATTTGCGCTGCGCTCGGCAGGAGGCAGTAAAATTCCTTATATTTAGCAGAATGTGCTGAAATTTTATATGCCGCGATATAGCAAGCCATAAATACAATTTCGCTACGTCGAGCTTGGATGCGTATAGCGGTTGAGGTTTTGTAGTGGCTAAATTTTATTATCCAGTCTTGTTGCGATATGAGGTCTTTTTATCTTGTGGCAAGTGCATTTTTAAATTTCTTAATTTTCGCGCATTCCCGTCATTTGATATTTAGGTTAGAATTTCGAGTCAGACGGCTAAATTTACATTAATTTCTACCTGTTGCTAGCGAGCTGCGCTTAAAGTACGCAAAATTTTATTTTCAAAGCGGCGAAAGAGCTCGTTCTCAAACCGCCCGTATATAGTGCTTATCGCTCGCCGCTGTGATAAAGCTTTAGGATTTTATTCGGTTTGCGAAGCATTTAAATTTTTAAGCAATAAATATGTAAAATTAGCGAAATTTGATAATTCCAAAGGAACTAAAAATGGCAAAAGTTATGAAAACGATGGACGGAAACGAGGCGGCGGCTTACGTCTCATACGCCTTTACCGAGGTCGCGGGCATCTATCCGATCACGCCTAGCTCGCCTATGGCGGATTACACCGATATCTGGGCGTCGCAGGGCAAGAAAAACCTCTTCGGCATGCCCGTTAAAGTAGTCGAGATGCAAAGCGAGGGCGGCGCGGCGGGCACCGTGCACGGATCCTTACAAGCGGGTGCGCTTACGACGACGTACACCGCATCGCAGGGGCTTTTGCTAAAAATTCCAAATATGTACAAGATCGCGGGCCAGATGCTTCCGGGCGTCATTCACGTCGCGGCGCGCGCGCTTGCGGCGCAGGCGCTATCCATCTTCGGCGATCATCAAGACGTCTACGCCTGTCGCCAAAGCGGCTTTGCGATGCTTGCAAGCGACAGCGTGCAGGAGGTGATGGATTTAGGCGGCATTGCGCATCTTGCGGCGATTAAGGGGCGAGTGCCATTTTTGCACTTTTTCGACGGATTTCGCACGAGCCATGAAATTCAAAAGATCGAGGTGATGGACTATGCCGAGTTTGATCGCTTGCTCGATCGCGAGGCCGTGCGTAAATTTAGAGCTGACGCGCTAAACCCCGAGCATCCTAAAACTCGCGGCACGGCGCAAAACGACGACGTATATTTTCAGACGCGCGAGCTAACCAATAAATTTTACGATGCGCTTCCGGACATCGTCGCGGAGTATATGAGCGAAATTTCAAAGATCACGGGGCGGTCGTACGCACCTTTCGTCTATTACGGCGCAAGTGAGCCGCAGCGCGTGATCGTAGCGATGGGCTCGGTCAATCAAGCCCTTGAGGAGGTGGTCGATCATCTAAACGCGAAAGGCGAGAAGGTAGGTGTGCTAAAAGTGCATCTCTACAGGCCTTTCAGCCTCAAATATCTCTTCGCCGCGATGCCTAAAAGCGTTAAAAAGATCGCCGTGCTTGACCGCACGAAGGAGCCAGGCAGCCTCGGCGAGCCGCTGTATCTGGACATAAAAGCCGCATTTTACGGGCGTGCGGACGCCCCGCTCATCGTGGGCGGCAGGTATGGTCTAAGCTCCAAAGACGTTGATCCCGCGCAGCTAATCGCCGTGTATGAAAATTTAAAGGCGGACGAGCCTAAAAACGGCTTTACGATCGGCATCGACGACGATGTGACGCATCTATCCCTGCCCGTGGGAGATAAAATTTCGCTCGGCTACGAGGATGAGACCGAGTGTTTATTTTACGGTCTGGGCGCAGACGGCACCGTGGGCGCGAATAAAAATTCCGTTAAAATCATCGGTGATAAAACCGATCTTTACGCGCAGGCGTATTTCGCCTACGACAGTAAAAAATCGGGCGGCTACACGCGCTCGCACCTGCGCTTCGGCAAAAGACCGATCCGCTCGACCTACCTCGTCTCAAATCCGCATTTCGTCGCCTGCTCGGTCGCTGCGTATCTGGACATCTACGACGTCATCGGCGGCATCCGCGAGGGAGGAACCTTTCTTTTAAATTCCATCTGGGATGCCGAACAGACGGCGGCAAAGCTTCCGAACAAGGTCAAAAAAATTCTAGCTGCCAGACGGGTAAAATTTTACATTCTAAACGCCACTAAGCTAGCACGCGATATAGGGCTCGGAGGCCGCACTAATACGATCATGCAATCGGCGTTTTTCAAGCTCAGCGGCATCATTCCGTTCGAGCAGGCGCAGAGCTATATGAAGGAATACGCCAAGAAAACTTATGCCAAAAAGGGCGAAGCGGTCGTGGCGATGAACTGCGACGCGATCGATAGGGGAGCGGACGCTTTAGTGCAGGTAGCGATCGACCCCGCGTGGGCAAATTTAAAAGATGATGCAGCGGGCGCGGACGACAAATACAAGGGCGACGAATTTATAGAAAAGATCGTAAAACCGATGAACGCGGCGCGCGGCGATAGCTTGCCGGTGTCGGCGTTTTTAGGACACGAGGACGGCGGGTTTGACGCAGGTAGCACGCGATTTGAAAAGCGCGGCGTAGGCGTCACGGTGCCTAAATGGATCGAGCAAAACTGCATCCAGTGCAACCAGTGTACCTTCGTCTGCCCGCACGCCGTAATCAGAGCGTTTTTGCTAGACGAAAAGGACGAGGCCGCCGCGCCTTTAAATTTAAAAGATCACCTGCTAGAAGCCAAGGGCAAGGAGCTGAAGGGGCTAAAATATAAGATCCAAGTAAGCCCGTTAGATTGCACGGGCTGCGCGCTTTGCGCCGAAAACTGCCCGAGCAAGGAAAAATCGCTCGTCATGGTGCCGCTTGAAGAAGAACTCGCAAAAGGCGAGCAAGAAAGCGCGGACTTTTTATTCGAGCACGTAAGATACAAAGACGATTTGATGGACAGATCAAGCGTCAAGGGCGTGGGATTTGCGCGCCCGTATTTTGAATTTCACGGCGCGTGCCCTGGATGCGGCGAGACGCCGTATATCACGCTGATCACGCGACTTTTCGGCGATCATATGATCGTAGCCAACGCCACGGGCTGTAGCTCGATCTACGGCGGATCGGCGCCTTCGATGCCGTACCGCAAGGACGAGAACGGCCGCGGCGTCGCGTGGGCAAACTCGCTTTTTGAGGACAACGCCGAGTTCGGGCTGGGAATGAAGATCGCAAGCGAGACGCTGCGCCATAAGATAGAGGATCTGATGCTGGGCTCGCTCCCAAGCGTGCCAAACGCGCTAAAGGCGCTTTATCACGACTGGATCGAAAACAGAAACGATACGCTAAAATCCGCTCAGATCAGAGATAGGCTGGTGCCGCTGCTAGAACAAAATTTAGACGCGCCGGGGGTTCGTGAAATTTTAGAACTGAAGCAGTATCTAAACAAAAAATCGCAATGGATCATCGGCGGCGACGGCTGGGCCTATGACATCGGCTACGGCGGACTTGATCACGTGCTGGCTACTGGCGAGGACGTAAACGTGCTGGTGCTAGATACGGAGGTTTATTCAAACACCGGCGGACAGAGCTCCAAGGCTAGCCGCCGCGGCTCGATCGCGCAGTTTACCGCAGGCGGCAAGGCGGTGCAGAAAAAAGACCTCGGCCAGATCGCGATGACCTACGGCAACATCTTCGTCGCGCAGGTAAATTCCAACGCAAACCAAGCCGCGACGCTAAAGGCGATCATGGCGGCGGAGGCCTACCCGGGACCTAGTCTCATCATCGCGTACTCGCCGTGTATCGCGCATGGCATCAAAGGCGGCATGGGCAGCTCCGGCGATCAAGCCGAGCTTGCGAGCAAATGCGGCTATTGGCCGACCTATACCTTCGATCCGCGGCTTGCGGAGGAGGGTAAAAATCCGCTTAAAATTTCATCCAAAGAGCCCGACTGGAGCCTTTATGAGGAATTTTTACTAAACGAGGTCCGCTACAACGCGCTTAAAAAAATCGATCCGGAGCACGCGGGCAAGCTTTATGAAGCCAACAAAGCCGACGCGATGAGGCGTTACCGCCAGCTAAAACGCCTCGCAAATGCCGATTTCGGCGATGAGGTTGTCTCTACGGACGCCGCAAGCGAGAATACTTAAGCTTTGCGGCTATTTGTTGAAATTCCGGCTCTGCGAATTTTGCAATCCGGAATTTTATTAAATTTCGCGGGACTGCATAAAATTCCGTATAAATTTTAAAAGGAAAATCCATGAAAAAAATCGGACTAATCGGCGGCATGAGTTACGAATCTACGATTACCTATTATGATGGGATCAATCGCAAAATTAACGAACGTCTAGGTGGGCTAAGTAGCGGCGAAATCCTGCTAAGTAGCTTAAATTTCGACGAGATCGAGCGGTGTCAAAGAGATAATGAGTGGGGCAGGGCGGGCGAAATTTTAGCTCGTCACGCGCGGGTTTTGCAAGGTGGCGGCGCGGATTATATTTTTCTTTGCACCAATACGATGCATAAGTGCTACGAGGCGATAAAAGCCGCTATATCCGTGCCTTTCGTGCATATCGCGGACGCCACGTTAAGTGAGCTGCGAAAACGTGGCGTGCAAAAAGTAGGGCTGCTCGGTACGATCTACACGATGACGCAGGATTTTTACAAACAGCGCCTAATAGAGGGCGGCGTAGAGGTGCTCGTGCCGAACGTGGACGAAATGGAAGCGGTAAACGAAGTAATTTTTGATGAGCTTTGCTTTGGTAAAATCTTACCGCACTCCAAAGAGAAATTTTTGCAGATCATTGAAGGGCTTAGAGCTCGCGGCGCGCAGGGCGTGATACTGGGCTGCACGGAGATCGGGCTGCTCGTATCTCAAGCAGATACCGCCGCGCAGCTATTCGATACTACGCAGATCCACATCGATGCGGCAGTAAGTCTAGCTTTAAGCGAGTAAATATCAAATATGAGCCGGTAAAATTCCAGCTTATAATTTCAAATTTTTATATATATTATCAGTTAAATTTAATCTTTCTCTGTTATAATAACGACTATCAATCATATAAGGGGATGAAATGAACGTTTTAGTTATAGGAGCAGATGAGATTACGCCCATTAAGGCGGTTTTAAAAGACCTTGGCGCGAGCAATATCGAGCACTGGGATGCACGAAATGAAAATCGCGTAAATCGTAAGCCGATCCCGCAAGATACCGAGTGTGTCGTGATGCTTACGAGCTTTTTAAACCACAACACGATGAAAAAAATCAAAGGCGAAGTAAAAAAGCGCAAAATCCCGCTTGTATGCGCTAAAAGAAGCGTTAGCTGCGTATTTTGCGAATACTGTAAGGTTTTCAATTTAAATCAAGAATTTGGTTGCAGACCTTGTGAAGATGATTAAAATTCCAAGGAATTTAAATAATGCCGGCAAGTCCAGGCAAGCGGTTAAAAAATCGCGCACTACGCCACAATTAAATGCTTATGACGATGAAACAGGCGAGCTAAATTCCAAGGATTTTTTAAATTATAGCAAATTTAACGCTACTTGCCTTGCGCATGTCGAAAGTAAAAAATTTAGCGGCAAATCTAAAAAGTTTTCAAGCGGCAAATCGGACGCACTTAATCATAATGCCTCTAAGCCGCATGCTGCAAAGAGCGCGCAAAAAGACGGCGCGAATAGGAATTTAACGGCAAGGGCTTTTTACGACACTGGCTCAGCGCAAAAGAATTTTTTCTGCGCTAAGCGTTCGGACGAGAAATCAGCTTTATTACAAGATACTACCGCGTCAAAACGAGATATCGCGGCGCGCGAAAAACGCCAAAAAACGGATCTGCGGCGCGATAATGAGCTTATTGATGATGAAATTTTAAATGCCGAAGCTTTTAATAAAAAATTCTTTAGCGGCGAAATTTTTGGCTTTGATGCGAACGGGAGCGAGATTGCGCCAGAGGCGCTGCGGGATTATAATGCGGCTTCGCGAGCGCGAGCGATGCTAGCTCTATATAATTTTAACGTTAATGCGGATTATAGAATTCCGCCCACAAATTTAAAGGGCGCTTCGCAGTTTCGTACCGCATTTTTAAATTTTATCGCTTCCGAGCTTAGGCGCGGGGCTCGTAAAATTTACCGCTTCAAGCCCGCCGTGAAATTTTGCGTGGCGGATAACGCGATAATCTTTTCTTATCTGCGCGGCATGCCACTGCCCGTATTTGTCGCCAAGCCCGCTTATAAGCTAACTCGCGCGATCGTGAGTCTGCGTAGCGGATTGCTGCTAAATGGAGACGATGCGTTTCGCAACTTCGTATTTTGCAAAATCACGCTTCGCAATGCAGGCGCACAGCTGCAGCTTGTGGGCAAATCAGGCGAGCTCATCGTAGTTCGCAAGAGCGGTTTTAGCCTAGGCGTGGTTACGAGCTTTAAAAAAATTTTACCTCAAAATCCAGCCATTTATGATAATGATATAAAAAAAGCGCTAGAGCTTTGTCGCGGAGCAAACCTCGATGCCGTGTATCTTGTATATCCAAAAAATGAAAATTTTAACCGCCACGTCGAGATAAAAAGCGAATGCTTTAAGGGAAATTTCATTATGAAATTAGTACCATACAAGCTTACCGACAAAATTTATTAAAAGGATACCAAATGGTTGGAATTATTTTTGGAAGCTCGATGGGCAATACTGAGGACGCCGCGAAGCTGATCTCAGAAAAGCTAGGCATAGAAAACGAGCTAAAAAACGTTGCGGACATCGCGCCTGCAGATCTAAATAAATACACTGCGCTCATCATCGGCAGCTCTACATGGAACGACGGAGAGTTGCAGGACGACTGGGCGGGCTTTGATTTCTCAGCCCTTGATGTCGCGGGCAAGACCGTCGCGATTTTTGGTATGGGCGATAGCTCGAGCTACAGCGATGCGTATTGCAACGCAATGCGCGAGCTATACGACAACTTCAAAAAAGCGGGTGCAAATATCGTAGGTGCAGTGCCTACCGACGGATATGAATTTGACGAGAGCAAGGCCGTAGTGGACGGCAAATTCGTAGGTCTCGCGCTAGACAATGACAATCAAAGCGATCTCACCGAGAGCCGCATCGAGGCGTGGGTAGCGCAGATCGCTCCATCTTTTAAATAGTCCTCCTTTAAATTTGCCGTGGAGCGTGCGCTTCGCGGCAAATTAGAATTATCATTAAAGCTCTAGCTAAATTACAAAGCTATAAAATTTTAAAACTTCTTTCTGCTTGTAATTTTTTGCATCACACTGGCAAATAAAATTTAGCCTATTTTATCACATAAAATTTTGTTGCCGATAAATTTAGTGAGATTTTAAAATATTCCGCTAATGCTTAACAATTAATCTCAAAATTTACCTCAAATTTAATTAAATTTTAAGCGGGGGGCTAGTATTCCTTACTTTAATCTTAAGGAGTAAGTATGAAGCTCAGATATATGATGGGTGCCGTAGCGGCGGCTTTGGTGTTAGCAGGATGCGGTGAGGACGAGATAGAACTCGTCAAAAACTATACTTTGCCCGATTTTAAATCTATGAGTATAGGCACGGCGATCGAGGGGTCGAAAAGATGTAAAAATATCACGTGGTCGAAGGCTGATCGCGGTGGGTTAAAATCCGTCACGATGGTGTGCGACATAGATGTGGAGGCAATAAATGCCGAACGCGAGAAAGCGACTAAAAAACGTCTTGAGGAATATAGTAAAGATGCTATAAATAGCAATATGGATAGTACTATGGAGTTTTATAGGGGTAAAGCTTATGATAGGAATAGCTTGCTTCAGCTAGCTAACAAGCTTTGCAAACTAAACGACACGAAATTCCAAGAGACTATAAAAGCAAAAGGTAAGATAGAATACAAAGATCAGAAGGAATTGATCGATTGCGATAAGTCGCTAGAGGATGAAATTCTAAAAGACCAAGACCCCAAAAAAGATAAGACATATCTATCGGGCGTATTAGATTTCTTGAAAAGCGCGGTGTATTATTCGCAATTGACGCCCGAGCAATTAAAAGCTAGTTATGGCGCATCTAATAAAAAAGCGCCGTCTAGCGCAACAATAGAGCTTAATTTCGTCGCCAATAACGATAAAAGCGTAGATTTGGCGCCGGGATTTAAGATAATGTCCGATGGCAAAGAGGAGCCTGCCGGCAAAAATGATACATCTAAAGACGCACTAGCAGTATTTTATGCAAGATAATATGCTGCGGAATTCTTGAGTAGCGGAGCGGGATTTAAAAATTCGCTCCGTTACGAAATTTAAAGAATTTCATTCTCGGTAAAATTTCATAGAATTTCGATAGAATTTTGTGGAATTTCGTCTGTGGTTTCGACGTAAAATTTTAATGCGGAATTTCATGGCTGAGTCGATATATCGCGCTTGTTTGCCACGATTAAAATTCCTTTTTATGTCGCGGCGTGGAATTTTAAGCACGGGATTTCATATTTTACTAAGACGCCTTATGCGCGTAATTTTACAAACTAAATTAATAGAAATTTAGCAGTTAGATTTTTCTCGACTTTGAATTTTGCAGCCTGAAATTTAATGCCTTAGACCCCCCCAGCTTCACAAATCCACATCGCGAAATTTTGCCGTCACGCTCTTGTTTTATAGCCAATAACGACGAGTAGCGTCAGTAGCCCCGTCATCTTGCACTCGCAGCGTATTTTTATCGCACGGGCTTTTCAATTCCTAGAGTTTTAAATTTCATACCATACAATTTCAATCAATTAAAATTTTGCACCGCAAAATTTCGCCACGCTACGATACAACCAAAATTCTACCACTCTGCGATATAGCCGGAATTTCGTGGTTTTAAAGCCTCGCACTAACCAAATCCTTTTACTTAGATTTTGCCCTAAAGCCCGAGCTCTATCGCCAGATCCTTTACCGCTTTGAGATTTACCTTGCCGCTGCCTAGCACCGGGATTTGCTCGACCTTTTTTACGACGCTTGGCTGCATTATCGGCGCCAGCGCGGAGTCCTTCAGGCGGCGCGAAATTTCATCCTCGCTCACCTCGCCCACGTAAAGCAGAGCGATCTTTTCGCCCTTTTTCTCGTCTTTTAGGTTCACGCACGAATAGATCGCGCTTTCGCCTAAAATTTCGCCCACGGCGCTCTCTACCGCGCCCAGGCTGATCATCTCGCCACCGATTTTGGCAAAGCGCGAAAGGCGGTCGGTGATAAACAAAAACCCATCGTCGTCGATATAGCCGATGTCGCCGCTCTTGTAGTAGCGCACGCCGTTTATTTGCGCGATCGCCTCCGCGGTTTTTGCCGGCTCATCGTAGTACTCCTTCATAACCTGATGTCCGCCGATTAAGATAAGCCCCTCCTGCCCGTTTGGCAGCGGCTGTAGCGAGGTGGGATCGGTGATCTTTATGACCGTGCCCGCAAGCGGCAAGCCGACGCTCTTTTCGCGGTTGAAGTGAAGCTCTTTGAAAAAATCGGGCTCGAGGACGTTCGGCGTATTTACGCTCACCACCGGTGCAGTCTCGGTCGTGCCGTAGCCCTCGTAAATTTCGATGCCGAATTTTATCTTAAATTCCTTGCGGACGTTTTCGTTTAGCTTCTCCGCGCCCGCAATCGCCAGGCGAATGCTTGCTAGCATAAGCGGATTGAGCCTTTTATTTTTGGTGTAGAGCCTAAAAAACGTCGACGTGCCGAACATTATCGTAGCGCCGTATTTTGCGCTCATCTTGCCGACGCTAAAGGCGTCCGTAGGATCGGGCACGTGGATGCTTAAGATTCCGTCGTTTAGCGGAAAGAGCGTCGTTACGGTAAGTCCGAAGCAGTGAAAGATCGGTAGCGACGCTAAAATCGCATCGTGCTCGTTGGCGTTTATGAGCTCTGAAATTTGACGGACATTCGCCATTATATTTTTATGCGTCAGAACCACGCCTTTGGGCTTTCCCTCGCTGCCGCTGCTAAATAAAATGGTTGCTACGTCATCTATCGCGTGCGGCTTAAAATACAGCGCGCGAAATAAAATTTTAGGCATTAGCAGCGATTTTAGCGCGCAGGCTATGCGCTCGTTTTTAGAAACGCCCTCGCTTAGATCCTCAAGGTATACGAGCCGATCGCCGATCGAACTATCCAGCTCAAAGCCCTTTGATTTGAGCTTTTCTACGAATTTGCGCGAGCTGATGATCGTGCGGATGTTTGCTTTATCCGCGCAGTAGATTAAATTTTCCTCGCTTAGCGTGTAGTTTAAATTTACGCTCGTTTTGCCCATCGCAAAAAGCGTTAAATTTACGGCGCTTGCGATGACCGAGCTAGGCAAAATGATACCGACGTTTTCCTCGCTGCTTATGCGACTCTTTAGCCTTTTGCGAAGTATCAAAACGGCGCTCATCATCGCTAAATTTGTGAAGCTCACTCCAGTGCTATCGACCGCCACGCGCTTAAAAGGCGATCTTTTGGCTTGATTTAGCCAGTTGTAGGCAAGCGGCTTTAGGCTTGCGAGGTATTTGCCCCAGCTGAAAAACGACAGCTCCGTTACTGCGCGCTTTACCTCGTGCGCTTTGGAATTTGCCTCAATTGGCGCGCCGAAGCTTACGCGAAGTGCGTTTTTGCCGCTTTGCGAGATCGTTCTTTTATAATGCTCGCTGGCGCGCGAAAATGTCGACCCCCAAAGCCCTCTGATATAAAAAGGCACGATTACGGAGTTCGTATCGTGCGCGGCGAGCTCAAATCCGCCCTGAAACTCGTCTATGCGGCCGTTGTAGCTGATGTGTCCTTCGGGGAAGAGCCCCACTACTTCGCCTGCATTTAGCGCCTCGCGGATGCTTTCGATCGCGCTTTTGCTCACGCCCGCTCCGATCGGAATGACGCGGAAAATTTTAAAAAACCACTTCAAATACCACAGATCGTAGTAGCTGCGATGCATCACGAAGCGCACTCCGCGCGGGCACGCAAGCTGCACCACCGCCCAATCGATCCAGCTGATGTGGTTTCCTAAAAGCAGTACGCCGCCTTTTTGTGGGATGTTTTCGACGCCGTCTACGTGGACCTGGTAGCCGAATTTCATAAACGGAATGAGTAAAATTCTAACGAAAAGCTGCGGCAGATATTTTGCGCCGAAGATCCCGCAGATAAGAACGTAAAGAGCAGCCATAACGAAAATTTCGCCGCTGGCGACTGCAAAATGCACCAAGATGATGGCGATGAGCAAAAATAGCACCATAAAGATATTTTGGATAAAATTTGAGCCTGCAAGCACCCGCCCCATGCGCTCGTCGGCGGTAAAAAACTGAATTACGGCGTTGAGCGGTACGATGAAAATTCCGCCGCTAAATCCGAAGAAAAACGATGCCGCACCGAGCCAAAATACCGAGTGCGTGTTGGCTAGCACCATTAGCGCGAGCGCAAGCCCGAATGCGCCGAACGGCACGATACCGAGCTCGATATGTTTTTTGCAGTAGCTGCCCGCAAAGATCGAGCCTAGCGCGATTCCGATCGCACTAAGCGCCAAGATCACCTGGATCACCATTACGTTGTCGCTGCCGCTAAGGCTCTTGTAGTGAGCGGGAAAGGTCGCGATCACGAGCTGTGAGACTGCCCAAAACATCGCAAGTCCCAGCGTACAGAGCAGGACGTTTTTGTCTTTTAGCACAAAATTTAAATTTTGCCTTAGATAGCGAAGTTTAAGATAGTCGTCTTTATTAAATTCCGCCTGTGGCTGCGCGGCGTCGAAGAATGGAATTTTATACGAGTAGTATGTTTCAAGCACGGAGCCCGCGACCAAAAGCACGCCGATGAACCAAACCGAGCTCATCAGCTCGCCCGCGTCGCTGCTGCGAGCTGCAAACAGCTCGAAAATTACCGAAAAAACAAGCGATGAAAGCAGAATCGCGATGATGGTAAGCGCCTGCACGAGGCCGTTTGCCGCGCCTAAATTTTTCGCGCCGACGATTTTTTTAATCAAGCCGTATTTAGCGGGCGAGTAGATCGCACTTTGCGCCGCAAGCAGGATCGTCATAAAAAATGCGAAATAAAACCATCCGCACAGATAACCTAGCGTAATGAGCGCGGTAAGCGCGACGCCGAGTTTCGCGCAGACCCGCGTAATGCGGGTGCGCGAGAATTTATCGTTGAGATAGCCGCTGGCGCTAAAAAGAAATATGTAAGGCAGCAAAATCAGCAAATTTACAAGCGATGTTAGAGCGATGAGAGCGCCTGAATCGGCGCTTTTGACAAGGACGTTTTGAATCGTGATCTTATGGCCCAGATCAACGCTTGCGTTGATAAACATAATCGCCAAAAACGGCAAAAATCCGTTGATTTTTAATAAAGATTTCACGGGCGCTCCTTTAAAAACGGGATTTTATCTCACGGAAGTTAACGGACGCAAATTTAAGGCGGCTTCGCTACAATTACGCAAAAATTAAAGGAAAAATATGAAAGTGCAAATCACAAATCGCGACGTCGATAATCTCAATAAATTTATGCTGCTTTACAGCAAAAAGGCGCGCAAGCAGCGCCTAGTCAGCACCTATGCCATACCATTTGAGTTTTTGCTCGTTGGCATCATCATCGACGGGCTTTTAAAAACGGCGCCGATTGCGAGTATATCGTCGGTTATTTTGGGTGCGGCGTGGCTTATTTTTTATCCGAAATTTTACCGCAGCATGCTAAGAAAGCATCTGGCTTCCGTCAAGCTCGCGCAAAACTCGAACATAGAGATGGAATTTATCGCGGGCGAGGATGAAATTTCATTTTCGAAGGGCGAGCCGCGCGCAAGCGAGAAATTTGCCGCGCGCTCACTAAATCGAATCGCTGCGGGCGGGGAGAATTTTTTCTTGGCGTTTGATCGCGGCTTTCATATCGTGCTTCCAAAAAACGCCGAAACGAACGCAGCGGTGCAGCATCTCGCAGATCTGCGCGGTTTGCAGATCGAGCCCGTGGATATGGACGTTGAAATTTAACTCAGGCGTAGCCTGCACCGCTAGCGTCGTCGGGGGATGGGTGGGGTTTTGGGGCGAGCAGAGCAATGCGGTGCTGCGGAGCAGCGCCACCCTCTGCGAGAGGTGTGACCTCGCAATTGGGGGCCCCTTCCCGCCCCAAGAAAAACATATCGCGGGCTAAAATTTAAACGGAATTTCATTTTGTAATAAATTTAAAATTTCTCTATGTAGAATTTGCCTCTAGAATTTGGGGCGTGGCAGCGTTTTCTCTTAAGGGGGAAGGGGCGCTACTAGCTCTGCTTCGCTGCGCTCGCAAGAAACGCCGCCAGGCTAAGCCTTGCGTCGCTACGCTCGTTTTGCGAGAGTGCTCCCCTTCCCCCTTAAAATCCCCCAACCTCTGGCACGCTCAAGGGGCGAGCTACGCTCGCGCTAATTTTAAACTGCGGCTGGCGGCGTAAAATTTTGGCTAAAATTTTGCGTTCAGCTCGCCGTTACGCCTCGCACATCTCCTCTGCTAGGCGCTTTTTATAGGCGTATCTAAAATAAGATGACAAAGCTGGCGGCCATATTAGCGCTAAACCTATCGCTAACACCACGCTAGCCCAGCGCAAGAGTACCGAAAATATTTCTGCATAGTTTGCCGTATTGATATCAAACCATGCCACTGGCATGAAGTTTTGGATTGCGATTAAATATATAAGAGCACTTGTTAGCATGGCGGGTAGAAAATAATTCAAGACATTTAATTTTTGGTAGTTTATATCCGCGGTAAGATAGCCTACCACACACGCAATAAAAATAAATGAGTATAAAGTAGCGCGCAATATTGCTAGGCGTTGTAACCCGAGAGCTTGATTGCTGGCGTTGTCATCGTTTGTGTTTTGATTATTTTTGTTTGAGTACCCTGCAGCAAAAGCAAAATGTGCGCCTGTCGCCACAAAGCAAACACATTGCGTAAAATCGTAAAGTAGACAAATAGAAAACCATTCCAATATATCTAAATCATGGTAGTCTTGAAGCTTCTCACTTACCAGATAAAGCCCTGATATTCTTACTACACAAAACATTGCCGCGAGTAAAATCGGATGCAGCGCGAGCCTGCCGCTCCTTAAATCAGAGAGTAAATTTTTAAAATATCCCATGCTTTCCCCTTAAAATTCCGCGGAATTCTAAAATCCCGAAAGAACTCCGCGCATAGTCTGTGAGTAGAATTTTATAATTATTCTAATGCGGAATTCTACTACTAAATTTAGAATTTTGCGGCGAGGAATTTTGAAATCAAAGTATGTAACGTAAGCCGTTAAATAAAAATGCTCGGGCGCAGTCCGCATCGCTAGCGTCGTCGGGGGTTGGGTGGGGTTTGTGGGCGAGCAGAGCAATGTGGTGCTGCGGGGCAGCGCCACCCTCTGCGAGAGGTGTGACCTCGCAATTCAAGCCTCCTTCCCGCCCCAAGAGAAACATATCGCGGGCTAAAATTTAAACGGAATTTCATTTTGTAATAAATTTAAAATTTCTCTATGTAGAATTTGCCTCTAGAATTTGGGGCGTGGCAGCGTTTTCTCTTAAGGGGGAAGGGGTGCTACTTACTCTGCTTCGCTGCGCTCGCAAGAAACGCCGCCAGGCTTAAGCCTTGCGTCGCTACGCTCGTTTTGCGAGGCGCTCCCCTTCCCCCTTAAAATCCCCCAACCCCTGGCACGCTCAAAGGGAGAGCTACGCTCGCGCTAATTTTAAGCTGCGGTTGGCGGCAAAATTTTGGCTAATTTCTGCGTTCAGCTCGCCATTACGCCTCGTGTATCTCCTCTGCTAGGCGCTTTTTGTAGGTGCGCTTGAAATAAAACGCCCAAATTAGCGGAAATATTATCTCCAGCCCTTTCCAGAAAATAAACGGAAAATCAAAATAGGTAGTATACCTATGCCCAATCCCAAAACCTATCCAAACTGCATAGTAAGCAGCCACATAGCTTATCACGAAGATAACGCCCCAAATTAGTACTTCGGAGCCGGTCGTAACAATCCAGATCGCAATCAAATAGATTAAAGCGCTTGCTAGCGCGGTCAGGAAAAACCAATTTAGAACGCCTAATTTTTGATGGTCTATATCCGCGCTAAGATATCCCGCCACGCACGCGATGATGCACAGAGCGCATAAGATAGTGCGCAGCGCTGCTAGAAAGCGTAGCCCGCGGGGTCGTATCGCGCCTTCGTAGCCGCTGTTTTCGCAGCTACTACTTTGGCTGTTTTTGCCGCCCCGCCCCGCGACATAGACAAAATGCGCGCCTAACCCTACGAAGCAGGCGCATTGAATAAAGTCCATAAATATGAAACTGCCGAGCGTCTCTCCGTACTTACCTATTAGCCTAGGCCACGAAAACTTCACTATGCAAAACGTCGCCGCGAGCAAAACCGGGTGCAGCGCGACCCTGCCGCTCCTTAAATCAGAGAGTAAATTTTTAAAATATCCCATGCTTTCCCCTTAAAATTCCGCGGAATTCTAAAATCCCGAAAGAACTCCGCGCATAGTCTGTGAGTAGAATTTTATAATTCCCCAATGCGGAATTCTACTACTAAATTTAGAATTTTGCGGCGAGGAATTTTAAAATCAAAGTATGTAGCGCGAGCCGTTAAATAAAAATGCTCGGACACAGTCCGCACCTCTGGCATCGTCGGGGGATGGGTGGGGTTTGTGGGCGAGCAGAGCAATGCGGTGCTGCGGGGCAGCGCCACCTCTGCTAGAGGTGCAACCTCGCACTTCAAGCCCCCTTCCCGCCCCAAGAATAACAGAGATCACGGTATAAATTTCACTGGCTGTGAATTTGGCGATAAAATTTTATTTTATAAGTTTCTATAAAATTTCATAGATATAACTTAGCGTCTGGGTGCATTATGCGCGATATTCGTAAGAGGGCAGCGCTCGGAGTTAGCGGGGCGCCCCACGACTTTTTAAAATTTTGCCCCCACCCGCGCGACGCTACTGATACGGACTGCGTCCGCGTTAAATTTAAATTACGGCTTTCATCACATAAATTTGAGTTAAATTTCTACGCTTTATTTTAACGTCGTATTCTAAAGCTCCGATAAAATTTTAAAGCAGAATTTTAAGAAAATTTAACGGCAAAATTTTACTAGCTTCTTATGTTTCAAGGCGCGGTTCGGAGCTGAAATTTTAAAGCCACTTTGCTCGTTCATTACTAGAATCCGTTTCGTTGCCGATCGCTTCGTAGCGCGAGTAGTAAAACTCCACAAACTCCCGCACCTGCGCCTCGCGCGGCAGATACACGCCGCCACTAAGCTCCGCAAAGCGCGATAAAAATTCCGCCGCGTCCTTTTTGTCGCAATAAAGCCGCGCTAGCTCCTCGTAGTTTTGCAGGCACGCGGCTTTGAAGCTCTCATAGCCTGCGCGGTCAAATTTAACCGACAGCCGCCCGCGCTCAAATTTCAAAACGCCCGATGCGAAAAGCAAGCTCATATGTATCAGAGCCTCGCAGTAGTAGGGTTTGAGCTCCTCCACCCGTTGCCACGCGATGAGCCCCACGGCGCGGCGGATCAGCTCATCCAGCACCGGCAGGCAAAACTCCTCCTCTTCGTGGAAAAAGAAGCTCACGAGCCCGTCGGTGGTCGCCTTGTACTCCTCGATGAGCTTAAAAAGCCCCGAGCGGTTCATGCGCGCCTCGGTGTCCGCGTCGATGAAAAATATATGCCCGAACTCGTGTCCGATCGTCGATATTTCATAGACGCGGCGCCAAATTTGCGGCTTTTTAAATAAAATTTCGCGCCCGAAATTTAGATAGTGGAGGTCGAAAATTTCGCTGCTTAACCGCATAAAAGGTCTAGCCTTGGCGCTTTCATAGACGAAATTTACGAAGGCGAAAATTTTCTTGCCGCAGTTGGTGCTTACGAACTCGTCGTTGGGTACGACCTGCGCCGAAAAGAGCCCGTTCAGATCGGCTCCGTAGTAGATCAGCGGCGCGCAGACGTAAAGCTGAGTTTTGGCGATGTTTGAAAGCACGAGCGAGTGCATGACGGCGTTGTTCGCGCCGATTTTTTCATACGCACGCTCAAAACTCTCGCTTACGCGCGCTTTAAATTCCTCCGCGCTAAACTCATACGCGCCTGCAAGCCTGACGTCCCATTCTAGCGCAACTGCGTGCGTGTAGGCATCCTCATAGTACTCAAGCGGATGACCGATCTGAAGCGGCGTTTTTATATCCATCCACGCGATCTCCGCATCCCGCCACGCGCCGATCACCGCGCTAGCGTCCTTTTCGCAAAAGGCCTGTTTGAGCTTGCCTAGATACGCGACGTAAGCTAGCTCGCTCTCATCCTCTGCAAGCGTCACCAGGCGCTCCAAAAGATCGCTAAATTCGCTCTGCAGCTTCGCCGTCTCATCCGCAAAGGCCACGGCGTAGGGCACCATTTGGGATTTACCCTCGCGCTGCACTACTGCGCCGTAGCAGCGCTCGCAAATTTCGCCGTGGGGCGTGCGCATAAACAGCTCCTCTTGCAGTAAAAATTCCTTCGCTTGCGCAAGCGAGCTAAATTCCTTCTGCAAGCGCTTGTTCGTACCTTCGATGATTAGGGCTTGCCAGCTTTTTTGCATATCGCTTAACACGAGCCCGATGCGGTGCACGCCCTTTAAAAGCTCCAGATAAAACGGCTGCAAAATCCCTTGCGCGCCTGCCTCGGCTATGAGCGCTTCGTGCATGCCCTCGTGTATTTCGCGCGTGAAATCATACATTTTGCTCTTTAGCTCGTGCTGTCGCGCCTCATCGTAGCCTAAACGGCGGAATTCTTGCAGCAGCGGATCCTCTTTGAGATCGACTATGCGTCGCAACACGGCGATGCGCGCAGTATCGCCAGACTCAAAGCCGCAAATTTCTAGCCCGCGCGCGATCAGCTCGGCGTGCGGCTCGTCGTAGAGGGCGTTTAGTCGCGCTTTGGCGGCGGCTGCCATCTCGCTAAGTTTTACAAAATCGTTCATCGCGTATCCTTTTTGCCGTTTTATCGTCTTTTTACGAGCGGAATGTGTCTGCTTCGAGAGCAAAATTCCATCCTCGCATCCGCTTAAAATTTTAAAATTTCGGCATAGATTTTTGCCGATTGTATCGAAAAAGTGTTAAATTTGCGCGGTTAAAATGCGAGATTTTTAAATTTAAGGAGTAAAAATGAGCGATTTAAACTTAGACGATTTCGGCGAGCCGCGCATAAAGGTCGTAGCGCTGCCTAAGGATACGAATAGCTCGGGCAATATTTTCGGCGGCTGGATACTAGCGCAGATCGATTTAGCGGGCGCGACGGCGGCGCGCGAGATAGCGCCCGAGCGAGTGGTAACTATCTCGATGCAGGAGGTAACTTTCAAGCAGCCCGTATTTATCGGAGATGTCATCAGCTGCTACGCAAAAGTCCTAAGCGTGGGAAATACCTCTATCCGCGTGCAGATCGAGGTCGCAGCGCTACGGCTGGGCGAGGATGGATTTCGCGAGTGTCTGCACGTAACCAGCGCGATCGCAACCTACGTAAGCGTGACCAAATTGGGTCAAAAAAAGCCGATCAGCGCAGAGATTAAGCGGCTGCATGGATTTTAAAATTTCTCAGATTTTAGTTTTAGCTCAAGGAATTTTAGCGTCAAGCTTATAACGCGAAAATTCTTATGTAGGATAGGCTTAGTGTGCAGAATTTATTGCGTAAAATTTTATAATTTTAAGCGCGGAATTTTGCTGTACAGTATTTTGGTAGAAAACCTCGCAGACAAAATTTTAGAATTTTATAATTTTAGAATTTTGCGGCGCGCAGATTAATAAGCAAATTAAAACGCACCGCAGCAAGTGGTGCTAGCAGCTAGTTTGCAGCGTCTTGAAGCTCTTCTTCGATCTCAGAGTTGCTTTTTACGACCATGCCTGAGCCGTGGATGACGCTAGGCATGCAGGATGTGCAGATATGCACCGTCTCGCCGTTTTTATGCGCCTTGATAAAGACCGCATTTTCATCGTCGCTACTTTTTAGCGAACAAATATTGCAAATGTAAATATCACCTGATTTCATAGAAATCCTTTCTTAAAAAATTTTGCACTATTTTATGAAAATTTCAAAATTTTTCATTGATTTTAGTTAATCTTTAGCGATTTTTATTGCGGGCGCTTTCGTCTATCAGCACTATGTGCGTCAAAAAGATGATGAAAAATAGCTGGAAAAATAATCCTACCAGTGGGATCAAACACAGCAGGTAAAAAATAAAAGCGCTTAGGGCAAATTTATATCCTCCACCCATTTTATAAGAGCGCTCGAAGCTTTTCGCGCTTAACGCGTTTGAAGCAACGTCGATTAGAATCAGCTTGTAATAGATATAAAAAAACGGCACGTTTATGATAAATAAATTTATTACCGGCACAAACAAAAGCACCGAACAGATAAATAAGATCGCTAAAAATTTTAAAATTTCAAGACTCATCAGCTTTAGCACTCGCGCCGTGCTCGCTTCATCCGCGCGGATTAGGCGGTAGTGGCGGGCGTTGATCTCTTTAGTGACTGCGGGCGTCAGAAATCCTGCTATGATAAGCGCACAAAACACGCTAAGCATCAGTACCGCAAAGCTGGCAAACACCGAAAAAATCGCGCCGATAATCCACTTTGTAGCAGCAAAGCTTAGAATTTTTGCAATTATTGGGAAGCGCTGCTCGTCCAAGAAGCTAAAATCGCCGCTTTGCGCGCCCTGCGAAAGTGCGTCAAAAAGCTCTTTGCCACCGAA
Organism: Campylobacter sp.; assembly: GCF_019423325.1. NCBI lineage: Bacteria > Pseudomonadati > Campylobacterota > Epsilonproteobacteria > Campylobacterales > Campylobacteraceae > Campylobacter > Campylobacter sp. Next base: position 87,627 of record NZ_JAHZBQ010000004.1, read on the forward strand.
AAATGCGAGCGTGCCCAAGATTATAAGCGAGCACATAAGCGGCAATAGTGAGAGCAGAATGAACTTGCGCGTAAAAAAATCCTGCTTTGCCAAATTAAAAATTCTACCCATGTATGCTCCTATTTGCGTTATTTTAGCGACTTTTGCGACGGAATTTGAGCTGAGTAGTTTGGCTGCCGCACCGCGCCTCATTGATCCGCCCACTTGGCTCATTCGCTTGCTTTAGCCGGCTCATCCCGCTTTATAATACGAAATTTATGCTTTGATCGCTCGCCATCCCCGCGTTTAATTTGCTCATTTATAGTGTGTAAAAAGAGGCCAGATCTAGCTATGTTTTTGCCTGCTGCGAATATTTATTTGCTTGCTACGCGGAATTTTGCCTCTTATAAATAAGCTGGCATTGCGTAAATTTCAGGCACAAAACTGCAGAATTTCAAATCAAATCTCTTTTTTAAAATTCGCATGCTGAAATTTTATAGATGAAATTTCAAAATTTCAAAGGTAAATTTCGCGCGCAAACCCACGATTTCACTTTGTCGCGTCGTAGATCTTTTGCAATTGCTCGTAAATTTCGTTTGCGCTTACTGCGCCTTTTGATAGCACCTCGATTAGCACCTCGTTATCTTCAAGGTCTCCCCAGATTTTGCGGTAGCTGCCCTCTTTGTAGCCGTTATTTTGGCGGAATTTATTTAGCACGTTTTTACCGATATATTTGGCAAAAAGTATGTCTAAGCTCACTCCGCATTTAATCGCCACGCGAAAAAAATCGGTCAGTAGCTCGCCGATTTGCAGCTCAAAGCCGCTCGTTTCGTGGATTATGAGCTCGATGTCGTTTACGATCTCGTAGATGCTGTATTCGCGCACGTCGTAGGCGTAGGAGCTAAACTCCGCAAATCCGCTTACTGCCGTGACATCGCTTACGATGTGATCGATGTCTTTGCTGCCGTAATATTGCTCTAAAATATAGCTCATTACGAAGTGCCAAATATCAGCGACCTCGATGACGATATTATTCACATCCGGCGCTGCAGAGATATTTTTCCAATGCTTCCACGCAAAGCTATCGATGAGCTCTGCGCATTCCATGTAAATGCAGCGCTTCCAGTTGATAAGTTTGCCGTTTTTTGTATAGCCGTCCTCCCAGCCCACGCCATTTGTTTCGTCGTTTAGGGCTTGCTGCATCAAAAACATCTCTTTTACTTTTTTATAATTTTCCATAAAAATTCTCCTAATTTTGGCTCACGATTATAGCTAATAAAAGAAAATCATTGTATAATTTAGCAAAAAGGAGGCTTAAAATGTGTGCCGCTCAGGATAAATTCGACGAGTTTTTAGGCAGGATGAAGCTCCTGTCTCTCGGAGTTTTGCGCAATAATCTGCCATATTGCTGCAGTGCATTTTACGCCTACGATCCGCAAAATAAGGAGCTCATCATCGCAAGCGCGAGCGACTCCGAGCATATCAAAGCAGTCTTTGCCAACCGCGGAGTTGCGGCTACGGTCGCGCTGGATACGAAATTTGTAGGCAGGATCAAAGGCGTGCAGATTTGCGGCCATATCCGTAGCGCGGATGAGCGCGAAACCTCGCTATATCTTAAGCGCTTCCCGTTTGCGCGCGCGATGGAGACCGATTTTTTTACGATCAGAATTGATTGGATGAAAATGACCGATAATACTCTAACTTTCGGTAAAAAAATAATTTGGGAACGCTAGTTCGCTAAGAAATCGTCTATTTATTTTTACGAAATTTTAAACTTTGCGAGGATTAAATTTTATCTAGTAAGATTTTGAAATTTGCATAAATTCTATCTTGTCGATTTTTCAAAGAATTTCACTATTAGACCCGCTTTAAAATTTCCGCTCGGTTGGTTTTTTTGAATTTTACAGCATGGAATTTAGCGTAAAATTTCATCTTGCAAGCGGGGATTATCGCAAATTTTATTCCCTTAGAAGTGGAACCTGCCGCGTAGAATTTCGCTTGAAAATTTTAAAATTCTAAAATTTAACTTTTCAAACTTAATCTGACGCGCGAGCTTAGCTCTGCCGCTTTCTGATTTCGCTTACTAGTCGTCCGCCGATCGCGTAGTCGTCAGTGGATATTTCATCTATCGTCACGACCGTGGTTTTCTCGCCCCTGCCTAGCACGGCTACGAGGGCGTCGGTGAGGTTCTTGACGAGCCTTGCTTTTTGTTCGCGACTTAAGCCGCCACGTTCTTTGGTGATTTTGACGTTTATGTAGGGCATTAATTCTCCTTAAAATAAACGTAATTGTAGCCAAAATTTCGTCTGTGCGCCTAAAAGTGCGGAATTTTATGTTAAAATCGCCACAATCTAAATTTAAGGAGAAAATATGCCATTGTTAGATAGTTTTAAGGTCGATCATACCCGCATGAATGCCCCTGGCGTGCGGCTCGCAAAGAGTATGCGCACCAAAAGCGGCGATAAGATCAGCGTCTATGATCTGCGGTTTTGCCGCCCGAATTTAGAGATTATGAGCGAGCGCGGCACCCACACGCTGGAGCATCTTTTCGCGGGCTTCATGCGCGAGCACCTAAATAGCGCGGACATCGAGATCATCGACATCTCGCCGATGGGGTGCCGCACGGGCTTTTATATGAGCGTGATCGGCGCGCCTAGCGAGAGCGCCGTTGCGGCGGCGTGGAACGCGAGTATGAAGGACATTTTGGGCGTGGGCTCTCAAGCAGAGATCCCCGAGCTGAATAAATTTCAGTGCGGCACCTTCGCGATGCACTCGCTAGCAGAAGCTAAACAGATCGCGCAAAATGTGCTAAATAAGGGAATCGGCGTGATCAAAAACGACGAGATCGCGCTGGATCCAAGCAAGATAAAATAGTTTTGAAATTTAAGAGATAGCGCAAAATTCTAACGCTATCTCTTTGAACGCCCGCTTGTTCCGCGATTAGTGTATAACGCGCCATAAAATATTATCGTAAAATATACAAAAATTCGAGACGCAAAAATGCGTATCTGCTAAAACAAGCCAGAGGTAGTAGCGTCTATTTATAAGCCGATTTAGTTTTATAAACCGACTTGGAGCTTGCCGTAAAGTCTGCGCCATGTGAGGCTCTTGATAAAAGCTACGATTTGGCTTTAAGCTGGGTGGCAAAAGCGCGTAAGCAAAGCTCATATCAAATTTAATAAATTTATCTCGTAGACCGGCTTTAAATTTATAAGAATTTTTAAAATTTCGTCTTAAATTAAAGCCGAAATTCTATCCGCAAATACCCTGCTTATGCACATTATTACTTTCAGATGCGATCTTCAATTCTTCATAAAAATCGCATAACAAAACGAGAATTTAAAATTTTTATTTAAGGTTTCGTTGTGAGTTTGACGCTTGAAATTTCACTTTCGCTGCACGAAAAGAATGCTAAAATTCCGCCGAAACAGCACCGGATGCGGTGAACTTAAAGGAGCGAAAATGCAAAGAATTTTTCATATAAAAGATGCTATTTGTAGCGACGAGCGAGCCGTAAAAACGACATTTTTTACTACGGAGGCCACTTGCGGCGCGGTTTGGATCGTCAAACGCGGCCAGGTCGTAGCGCCTCATATCCACCCAGACGGCGATGACGTGTGGATTTGCTTAAGCGGACGCGGCGTGTTTTATCCGAGCAAGGGCGAGGAGGTACCGATCTGTGCGGGCGATCTAATCATTTCCAAAAGCGGAGAGTGCCACGGTATGAAAAATACGGGCGATGAGGATTTTGTGTTTGCAAGCGTTACGGCGCCGATTCCGTGCGGTTACGAAGCGCTTTGAATTAAAATTTGCCAGAGATTTTGTGGCATTCGTAAAATAAATTAGCGTCGCAAAGAGTTGAATTAGAATTTGTCCGTAGCGTTAAATTTCATAAATTTAGCCGCGCTTTTGTACAATTTCAAGTGCCGCGCAATCTGCGGCGAGATTAAATTTGAGGCAAAAGATGTATGAAGATTTTACGCAAGAGCCAAAGGATGAGCGCGCGCAAAAGAAGCGCAAAGCTAGGGCGCGCAAGGTAGAAGCAGATCGTAAGTCGGCGCGAGACGCGCCTCGGGGCATGCCGCTTTGGCGCAAGATCGTGCTTGGCGCGATATTTGTATTCGCGGCTTTTAGCGTGCTTATTCTGGCGGCTGTTATAAATTCCAGCGACGACTACTCGCCGCGGGACGATGAGCAGATCAAATACAGCGATTTTTATAAAAAAGGAGATGAAATTTACGCCCTCGTGGTGGGCGCGGGCTATTTTGCGATACCGAGCGCGGATGCGGCGAGCTTTCGGGTTTTGGATTTCGGCTCCGGCTACCGCTCCAACGTTGCGGCGGATAAAAACGCCGTATATTGCGGAAATATCGCGATGAGCGAGCTAGAGCCCGCGCGCACGAAAGCTGTAGCGTTCGGATACGTAAGCGACGGACGGATCAGTTATTTTTGCGACGGCGAGGCGGTGCCCAACGACGCGCTGGGGGCGTTTAAGCTCACTTATGAAACCTTGGCGCATATTTTTTGGGATGCGCCCAAACCGCAAAGCTACCTCTATAAATTTAAACGCATGGACGCCACGGATCTGCGCCAAATCGCGGGCGTATATTACGCTACAGAAGGCTCTCGCGCGTTTTATAAGGGAGAGGTTTTGCCGGACGCCGATGCCGCGAGCCTGCGCCAGATAGAGGGAAGCGATGGGCGTGCTAGCGACGTTTACGCCGCGGACGGCGCGAGCGTGTATTTTAAAAACCTGCGCCTTGACGCGCGCGATAACGGCGGGCATTACGATCTTTTTAAGCAGCGGTTGAGCTATTTTTTGTGGGATGCGAAAAGCGGCGATGTTTTTGCGAACGATTTAAAATTTGACCCAGCCACCGCGCCCTATGCTCCGCTAAATAGGCAGCTTGCGCACTCAAACCATCTACTTTTTGCCTCCCCTGGCGGCATCTACTATTTCGACGAGAACGACGGAAAGCAAAAGCGCGCGGGAGGCAACCCCTTCGCAGGCGAGGTTCGCGCGCTTAGCGGCAGCGTATTTCAAAGCGGCGAGCGGATATATTTTTTAGAGCGCGCGGATGTTTGGGGCGGCGGTCGCAGCACTCGCAGGCTGGTCGCTCGCAAAAGTGGACTTTTCGCGCTCGAGCTGCCGCACGAGTGGCGCAGGGTCGGCGGCGTGCACGGCGGGCTATACGGCTGGGTCTATTCAAACGGCGGGCGATTTTTCTACTTCGACGATCTGGGCTCTTCGCAGCTGATAGATCGGTGCATTTATGAGATCAGGGATCTAGACTTGGTTGAAATTTTGCTTCAAAAAAGCAGCTTTGGCACGAGTAAAATTCGCGAGATGATAAAGAGCGGCGGGCTTGAGGCGGTGGACGGCGAGCTGCTTTTTGAGGTAAAGACGCGGGTGGAATTTTAGCCGCGATTTGGGTGCAGACGACGATTTCGTGCAGATCGGGTCGCTTCGGTTTTTGATTTTAGCTGCGATTTGGATGTAGAGTGCGTCGCTAAGCTTTAAAATTTGCCTTTATTCGGCATAAACTTTATGAAATTTAAAGCTACGGCACAAACTTTGGCGTAAGTTTAAAATTTCATCGCAAATCGCTTTAGGGCGGTCGTACAAAATTTATTTCACCGCACCGAGGCAGCTCGCGGAATATTTTGTATGTGATAAGCTCGGTGCAGCTCGGACGATAATTTTATACATCGCGACGAGCAGAGTTTAAATTGGTGCGCGTAGCTATGAGATTTGCATATTGTGGTGAGGCCGTACTAGAAATAGAGTGTGGGCGCGGCATTAAATTTTATGTATCTAAGCAAGTGGCGCGCGATGTGCGGAACGGGGGCGTGCGCACGATAATTTCGGCACGGCCAGGCGACAAATTCTAAATTCTAAGCGCTTTGAAATGCGGGCTCGAACCGCGCGGATAATGTGCGCTAAGCGACAGGTCATCGAATTTGGTGCACAGAAATTTAATCTATGATGACTTAAACTGCAGCTCTGTGGCGGCGACACGTCACGCGCATGGTGGAAATAATTTTATGAACGATTTGGGCTTATGATCGAGCAAGGCTCTAAAATCTTGCTGCAAAATTTAGTTCTATGAGCGATTCAACTTTCTAAAGGTTGGTTTCTTTACTGGGCTTCGCATGGCAAAATTTTAGTTCTATGAGAGATTTAACCGAGCTAGGCGAAAGAATTTTGCGTTGCAAGCGCCTTTGCCTCTAGTCGGACGCTCGTCGCCGTTTATTGAGCACATTCACCGCTTCGCGCTCGCAAGTATGTTGTTTTATATCGCAGATGCGGCACCTATCGTTTAAATCACATCGCTTGAAATTTTATCCGCGAGTTCTATTTGCGCGGCGTTATTTTTAAAATTTTTTGCATATTTCGTTTGTGCTGTGTTATAGTAAATCTATCACGGCATATTTGCACGCATCGCGTCGTTTGCGTGTGCGCCTTTCACGTTTTGCGCGACATTTGGTTTTTTATGTCGCAGCGCGATAGTGCCGCATAAATTTATATTTTGCGGCGCCACCTTCTCTGTATAGCGCGCCGTTTTGCAAACTCGCGAGCTTTAAGTGAAGCAAAATAAAGCGCTATTTTATAAATCCGCTTGCCACTACGCGGTCGCGCTCGTCGTAAAAAACCGCGAGCTGAGCCGGAGCGATGCCCGCTGCGGGCATGGACAGCACGGCATGTACGCCGCCGTCCTCACGCGGCGAAATTTTAACGGGGAGCTTGGCGCTGCGGTAGCGGATCTTAACGCCGAGACCAGGCATATTTAAAATTTCATCCCTGCTTAAAAAGGCGTTGAAATTTTCGGTGTCGAACTCGTAGGTCGCCAGCTCGTCCTTGCCGCCCACGACGATCTCGTTTTTGTGTGGGTCGATGCTTAGCACGAAGTGCGGCTCATGCGCGCCGTGCACCGTAAAACCGCGGCGCTTGCCGATCGTGTAGTGCATATAGCCCTCGTGAGTACCGATAGCGTTGCCCGCACGGTCGCGCACGATGCCGGGCATTTTGGTGCCCGTATGACGGTTCAAAACGTCGATGTAGGTGGTGTCCACAAAGCAGATCTCGCTGCTTTCGCTCGCAGAAGCGATCTGCGAAAGCTCCGCATATGCGCGCGCGGCCTCTTTGACGTCCTTTTTATACATCCCTCCAAGCGGAAAGAGCATAAACTCAAGCGCGGCAGGATCGATGTTTGCTAAAAAATAGCTCTGATCTTTGCTAAGATCTACAGCGGCTTTTAAAAGCCCGTCCTCGATACGGACGTAATGCCCCGTAGCTAGGCGCTCAAAGCCCTGCTCGCGCGCAAATTCCAAGAGCTTGCCGAGCTTTATGCGGCGGTTACACAGCGCGCACGGATTCGGCGTAAGACCGCCGATATAGGCCTGCACGAAGGGCTCGTAAACGTCGCGATTAAAATCCTCCTGCAGATCCAAAATGTGGATTTTTATACCCAAAAACTCGCCAACCTTGCGGACTTTGGCGATGTTTGCCTCGTGATAGCCGGGCTTTGCGTGCAACTTCATATAGCAGCCCTGCACCTCGTGGCCCGCGTCCTGCAGCAGCTTCGCGCACATCGAGCTATCCACGCCGCCGCTCATCGCGACTAAAATTTTCATTCGTTCTCCTTACGTCGCACATCCGTCAAAATTTCATCCACGCTGTCGCAGAGTTTGAAATTTTGCAGATCGCTTTCGTTTATCGCGCCCGATTTTAGCAGCGAAGTGCGGAAAAACTCCATTAGCGGTGCGTAGAATTCCTCGTCGTAAAGATAGATCCGTGCGCGTTTAAAGCCCGTCTGCACCAGCACTAAAATTTCAAAAAACTCATCCAGCGTCCCAAAGCCGCCCGGAAAGATGACGAAAATTTCGCTGTTTTCGATGAGAGCGCCTTTGCGTGGTGCAAATGCTGAAAATTTCGCGCCCTGCGTCAAAAAGCCGTTGCTTTTTTGCTCAAACGGCAGCATGATGTTAAAGCCCACGCTGTGCGTCCTTGCCCTCGCAAATGCGCCTCGGTTGGCGCCTTGCATAATGCCGCCACCACCTCCGGTGATGATCGAATATCCTAAATCGGCGAGCCCTTCGCAGAGCTTTTGCGCGTCTTTTACGTAGCGATTATCTTCGCTAAAACGTGCCGAACCGAAGATTGTGGCGCTTTTGCCCACGTTTTTGAGATTGTCGCGGGCGATTTTGATGTCTTTTAAAATTTCTTTTAATTGCATGATTAATCTATCTTTTATGTATATTATTTAAAATTTTAGTTTTAAGAATAGCATTAAATTTTTAAAATTCCGTTTAAAATAGTAGAATTTACGTGATTTAAAATCTTATCGTAAATCATACTAGGTTGCTAAGTTTTCGTAAGAATCCGCCGACGCCGCGGTAAGCACTCATATCGATCGGCCCGCAGCCCTGCTTGCTTAAAAATCGCGAGACACTCTGTCTAAGCGCGATGGTAGCGGGCGAAAACGGATAGTGTGAGTTAAAAAGCGCGCGATTTTGTGAGCAGACGGCTACTTGTTTGCAAAACGGCACAAAGCCTAGCAATTTAAAGCCCAGTTCGCTTATATTGCGGTGCGCGACCGACTTTAGATTTTCGTAAATCATCACGGCATCATCCTCGCTCGCGGTGAAATTTAGCAAAAACAAAACCTCTTTTTTGCTCGCTCCAAGCGTCTTTAAAAGCGCGTAGGTGTTGTTGATCGAGCAGGGTTCGTTCGCGCACAGCACGATATTTTCGTCGCCGATGCTCAAAAAATCTCCAAGATACTCAAGCCCCGCATCGATCAAAATAAAATCGAAGATTCCCGCCTCTTTTAGCTCGCTTGCGAAGCGAGCGGGGCTTTCGTGAGCCTTTGCGTTTGCGAAATTTCCGGCTTCTTCGGGATTTGATGAACGGGCGGAATTTTTCATTTCATCTTTACTTGCGGAATTTTGAGAATTCTCGTCAGGGATTGAATTTTGCTTGGTGAAATCATCGCTTTTAAAATTCTCTAGGCTTTCTGATTCTGTAAAATTCCATCCATCTTCGCAATTTTGCGGCTTTTTGGCTGCACAATTCGTAGAATTTTTTGCAGCGTTTGCTATTGAATTTGAAGCGGCGAAATTTTCTGAGTTGTTTTTGCCATCAAAGCTCGTGAGTTTTTTCGCGTAATTGTACGAGCCGCCACTTTCATCGCCTCCCCGATTTTGTGTGCTATCCGTAGAATTTTGCATGACGCAATAGTCCGCGCTAGAGCTTGCGTTTTTGATAGAATTTTGCGCCGCAGAATTCGCGCTATTTACAGAATTTTGTGAAGCAACCGCGGGCGAGACGAGCGTTAAATTTTGAGAAATTTTTACTGCGACAGCGCTTGGTAGCGAAATCCTCTTTCTTTGCAAAGCGTTTAAAATGATCTCTTGATTGTTTAAATTCGGCGCTTCTATGATCGCCGTGCGGTAGCCCTGCTCGCTTAGAATTTCGGCGAAATTTGCTGCAATCACGCTCTTGCCGACTCCGCCCTTGGCGCTTAAAAAATTTACGATTTTAGTTTGCATATCAGTCCTCTTTTAAATTTCATCTCTCCAAGCGGCAAAATCACGCTTATGCGCTCGTTTGCTCCCGGATGCGGCAGAGCCAGCCTGCTGCTGGACCTTACTTTTGCGCTTGCGTATAAAATATCCACGTCCAGCGTGCGCGGCGCGTTTTTAAAGCTTCGTTTGCGCCCAAATTTCAGCTCCGCGCGCTGCATAATCTTAAGCAGCGCAATCGGCGCTAGGGAGCTTTGCACTAGCATCACGGCGTTTAAAAAATTTTCCTGCCGCAAAAAGCCGAACGGCCTGTTTTTTAAGATCAAGGAATTTTGCGCTACAAAAAAGCGCGTGTCGCTTTGTAAAGTGCGATAAAATCGCTCGAAGCGTCGCCTGACATCCCCTAAATTCCCGCCGAGCCCGAGCAGGTATAAATTTTTAAAATTTCCGCGCTCGCGACGCCTTATCGGAAAAACGGCGCTTTTTACGACGCATAGCGCGTCCGCGCACTCGTAAAATCCATTTTTCTTAAGTCGCATGTTCACCCGAGCTACTCTCATAAAATTTCAGCCCCGTTTTCGCGCACGACCACGACGTCCTCAATGCGCACGCCAAACTCGCCGGGCAAATAAATTCCAGGCTCCACGCTAAAGACCATGCCCTCTTTTAGCACGGTATCTCCGCGCTTTGAGATAAAGGGAAGCTCGTGGATATCGACTCCGACGCCGTGTCCCGTGCTGTGAAAAAACGCTTCGCCTAGACCCTGAGCGGCGATAAAATCCCTAGCCGCCGCGTCGATCTCGCGCGCCTTTTTGCCGGGCATAACCGCAGCGATCGCCAGAGCTTGCGCCTCTTTTACTATCTCGTAAATTTCTTGCCGCTTGGCGTTTTTAAAATTTTGCTCTTTGCCGAAGTTAAAATTTTCGTCAAAGCACGCCGTACGCGTCCTATCGGAGCAGTAGCGGTTAAATTTAACCCCCGCGTCAAGCAGGAGCAAATCGCCCTGCCGTAGCCGCTTTTTACTCGGCAAAGCATGCGCCTTTGCGGCGTTTTCGTTGATCGCGACGATAGGCGAAAAGCTAAGCGCGAGCTCGCCCTTTTTCTTAAAGATGAGCTCGGCGTTAAAAAACAGCTCCTCTTCGCTCATCCCTTCGCCGCTAGAGCGCACGAACGCGGCAAATTCGTCAAATCTTTCAGCGCCAAGCTGCGCCGCGCGTTTTAAAATTTTTATCTCATCCTCTGATTTTATTATGCGCGAAATTTGCGAAAAATTCGCCCGCGCCTTAAATTTTATCCCAAGGCCCTTGCTCAGCGCTTCCCACTCGCCCGCGCTAAAATCGTACGGGTTATAGCCAAGCTCAGCAACGCCTGCCTTTCGTAAAAACAGCCGCGCGTCTTTTATCAAATTTCGCTCGACCTCGATCACCTCGGTGTCTTTGCAAAGCTCGCGCGCCTCGATGCTATAACGCGCATCGGTAAGGAAAAATTTGCGCCCCGCGAGACTTAAAAATATCGCGTTGTCGCAACTGTATCCGCACTCGTGGTAAACAGCGTTTTCGTCCTTTAGGATAAAATTTTTCAAATTTAACCTAGTCCTACTCGGCTTTCTGCTCGGCTCTGGCTGCCTTGATCTGCTCAAAAATTTGAATCATTCCGATCATCGCCAGATGGTATCCCACGGGGCCGAAACCGATGATCTGACCCGCTGTTACGGGCGCTATTAGACTTTTTTGTCTAAGCTCCTCTCTGCGAGCGATGTTTGAGATATGCACCTCGATCACAGGTAGGCTGACTGCGGCAAGCGCATCTCGGATGGCAAGCGAAGTGTGCGTGTAGGCGGCGGGATTGATGATGATGCCGTCGCAGGTGCCGAAGCACTCTTGGATCTTATCGATGATCTCGCCTTCGAAATTGCTCTGAAAAAACTCGATCTCGTTGCCGCTCTGATCGGCGACCGCCTTCATCTGCTTATGGATATCCTCCATCTTCATAACCCCGTAAATAGCGGGCTCGCGCATACCGAGCATATTGATATTCGGTCCTTGAATCACCATAATTTTCATTTTTGCGTCCTTGTTTTGAAATTTAAGCGAAAATTATAACCAAAGCGAGCTTATTTTTTACTATGGCACTAAATTTGCCCGCTCAAGCCCGGTCGCTAAAATTTTATCTCTAAATTTAGCACGGAAGAGAATTTTATGCTAAAATCACGCGCTGTTTTAGATAAGGAAAACGATGAGAATTTTAAGGGCGAAGTGGATTCTTGTCTGCGATGAGAATTTTAAAATTTTAAAAGATGGCGCGATCGTCTTTGACGAGAAAATAATCGAGGTCTGCGCTTTTGAAAGCGCGGCGCGCAAATACCAGCAGGTCGAAATTTTGGACTTTAGCGGCGACATAGCGATGCCTGCGTTTATAAATCCGCACGTGCATTTGGAATTTAGCGCAAACAAAGGCACGCTGCGCTACGGCGATTTTTTGGAGTGGCTAGGTAGCGTCATCGCCTCAAGGCAGGAGCTGGACGCCGCAGCGCGCGGACGATTGATCTTGGAGCAGATCGCCGCGATGATGCGAAGCGGCGTGGGTACGATCGGCGAAATTTCAAGCTTCGGCGGCGAGGCTGAAGCTTGCGCGAAAAGCGGCATTAGAACCGTGTTTTTCAATGAAATTTTAGGCGCGAGCAAGGACGCTGCGGCGGAGAATATTTTGAAATTTAAGCAGCGTTTTGAGCACTCAAAGGCGTTTGCGAGCTCGCTTTTCATCCCTGCCGTATCGGTACACTCGCCGTATTCGACGCACCCGCAGATTACAGAGTTTGCGACGAAGCTTGCCCGCGAAAACGGGCTTGCTATAAGCACGCATTTTATGGAGAGTGCTTACGAGCGGCAGTGGCTACGCGCGGGTCGCGGCAAATTTAAAGCCTGGCTTGCTAAATTTAATCCTGCGCCCGCGCCTTTTTACTCGCCGCAGAGCTTCGTGGCGCATTTTAGCGGGCTTCGCACGCTTTTTACGCATTGCGTTTGGGTGGATGATTTTAGCATCTTTGATCCGAAGCTTCACTCGATCACGCACTGCGCGCGCTCCAACCGTCTGCTTAGCAAAAAGCGGCTGAGCTTTAAAAAGTTGCTCGCAAGCGGGCTTAATTACAACATCGCTACCGACGGGCTTAGCTCAAATTTTAGCCTAAGCTTTTTAGACGAGCTACGTGCAAATTTAATGATGCACGACGAGCTGGGTTTGGCAGAACTGGCGCGAGCGCTAATTTTAGGCGCTACGAGAAATGCGGCAGCCGCACTGGGATTAAGCTTAGGCGAGCTGAGAGCCGGTAAACTCGCCGACATCGCCGTTTTTGAAGGCATTGAGTGCGAGCAAAGCCAGCTGGCGCTACAGCTCATTTTACAGAGCAAAAACGCAAAATCACTTTTTATCGAAGGAATGAAATGCAATTTCTAAAAAACATCTTTGCGCCGATCGGCGCCGTGCTTGGGTTTATCAACAAATACTTTAAATCCCTGATTTTCCTGCTTATTTTGTTTTTGATTTTTGCAGGCGGCGAAAGCGCGCAACAAAAGGGCGCGAATCTCGCTCAACTTTCGCTAAACGGCGCGATAATGGACGATAGCGAAATTTTAGAAAAGATCGAAACCCTGAAAAACGACGAGGCGATCAAAGGAGTGCTCCTGCTGATCGACAGTCCCGGCGGTGCGCTAAGCCCGAGCGTGGAAATTTCGCTGGCTATCAAGTCTCTAAACTCGCGCAAGCCGGTCGTCGCCTACGCCAAGGGCACGATGGCGAGCGGCAGCTACCTAGGCGGCGTGTGGGCGAGTAAAATTTACGCAAATCCGGGCAGCTTCATCGGCTCCATTGGCGTGATCATGCAGGGCTTAGATGTGAGCGAAGCGGCAGCTAAATTAGGCTTTGCCGAACAGATCGTCAAAGCGGGCGAGCTCAAAGAAGCGGGAACGATGATGCGAAAATGGAGCGACGCGGAGCGCGCAAGCCTACAAGCTCTGGTGGATGAGAGCTATGAGCTATTTACGCGCGAGGTGGCGCAGGCGCGCTCGCTGGATCTTAGGAAGCGCGATACGTGGGCGAATGCGCGAGTATTTTTAGCTAGCGGCGCCAAAGGCGTCGGGCTTATCGACGAGGTGGGCTCTTTAGAGGACGCTAAAAGCGCGCTCGTAAAGGCTAGCGGCATAGCAGATCCGATCTGGCAGGAGCCTTCGGCGTATGAAAAGATGATGGATAGGCTGGCAAATAAAAGCGAGAGCTTAGTGCGCGGGGCATTCGGCGCGAAGCTGATGGCGTATTAGAATTTTAGAAATTTTAAATTACGAGGGAATTTTAAGAGTAGAATTTTGTATGTAGAAGCATACCGGCTTTAATTGCTTTTAAATTTCCTCGCTTTTCATTTGGCGTTTTTCCTTAAAATTTTACCTTTTTTGTGAATTTTTCTTTGCTTAAGAACTCCTCATTTTTCTACCAATTATTCAGCCCCCTTTAAGCATCGCTCTTGTATAATCACAATTCTGTTTCGCACCG
>NZ_JAHZBQ010000005.1 GCF_019423325.1 Campylobacter sp.
TAAACTCTAACGTCGATGCAAGCGTAGATATGAGGTTGTTTAGCGAAGGGGGAAGAAATGAGATAAAGGATGAGCTTAATAGGGGGAGTGCGATAGACGAAGCGATAAATTTAATAGCCACTACCGAGAATGCAAAAGTCTCTAAAATATTTGACTATATCGGAGGCTTTACTAGCGGATACGATAAAGATAGCATATCGCTTGCGGCAAATCTTGACGTGCTAAACGATCCTAGTGCCGATATATTTAAAAAGCAACGAGCCGCACAGGATATAGCAAATCAAATGGGGGTAAAAGTTAAATTTGCCAATCTAAACAAAGGAAGCGGAGGAGAATTTAACTCAGACGATCCGAATTCTGTATATATCAATACGAAGCACATTAGCAATGCAAAAGAATTTATGACATTCTTACGACACGAGCTCGTTCATCGCAGCGATAATAAACGAGGTACTTTCATACCTAAAGATCCCGCACAAAATCAATTCGCTACTAATTATGCCTTAGGCATGCTAAGCATGTCGGAAAAGGCTTTAAGATTAAACGGCAGAAGCCTTAACGACTATTCGCCCAAAGTAAATCCTAACGACAAAACTGTCATAGCCGATACCAAATACTTTTACTCGCTGGATCAGAGGAAGAGTGATGATGTTATAAATTATATGCTTCGGGATGAAGATGGTTCATGGGTATCTATTGCGCAGGTGCAAGGAGAATTAGTAGAATTTGTTAGCCGCGGAAGAACTTTATTTATAATAGCACATGGTGGAGCAGTTACTAGCGATGGATCAAAAAATATTATTGGAAGCCGTAGTCACGTTATTAGTAAAACAGCCGATGAAGTATATGGAGATATTATCAATGATAAAACTTGGCAATCTGGAAATGTAGAAGAGATTTATCTAGGTGTATGTTATTCTGCAAGACCTATTACATCTTCAGGTAAATCTTTTGCTGAGGAGTTGCACGATGTTATTAAAACCAATACGGGCAAATCCGTCAAAGTTAAAGGGTTTAGGGGGTCGTATTACTATCGTCCGTACGGTAACGGTCCAGAGAATAGAGATGATACTGTAGTTATAGGAGATAAGGAGAAGTGAAATGAAAAGAATACAAAAGCAAAATATTACTAAATTGAGACGATGTCTCTATGTGATAGTATTGAGCTCAATTCCAATACTATTAATAAGATGGTATATCTTATATCAGCAGAATTTGCCTTGCTCAATCGAGAATATTCATAGTATGAAATTAGAAAAATTTATAATATGCATAGACCATGCATCAAGCTACTCAAAAATGCACATAAGAAATGCATTAAGACGCTTCCCGCACATATCGGATGAGCTACAAACATTAGATGATAATCAAACAAAAATACTTAATGAAGGATTGAGAATACTCAATGATGATGATATGGAGAAAACTATAAGGGGCATGATGATTAATTCAAAGAAATAATAGTATGTATCTTTAAAGTATAAACGCGACGGGCGAATGATAGAAGCCCAGTAAATTTGTAAATTTATGAGGAGCATAAATGACTACTATGTATGTTGCTTTTTATTTATCGTCGGATAAATATAACTTTGATTTTTCGGACTTGATCCTAGATGAGAAGATCAATGAATATAAAATTAGTTATATAAAAAAATATAAAATCGGCGACATAGATGAAAGGCGCGGCAAGGTTAGAAATAGCTGTAGCTGGCTATGCTATACTGCCAAGAAAGAGCACGTATACACGGACGATGCGTTAAAAGATCTGTATGAAATTTTAAAAGCAAACTTTGGCGATATTAAAAAGAGGATATCGGCATTAAAGTTAAACGTTAACATCGATATAATGATAGACGCGGCGGAGAAGGACGATGTATATTCTATCGACTTTAGTAAAGAAATGCTAAAAATGTGCGCCGAACTAAATGCCGATGTGTGCGTAGATGGGATATATTATTAATTTGTGCAGGAATAAAGATAGCGTAGAAAATAAATTTCTAATACTCCACTCAAAAGGTAAAAATGAATAAATTTATAAAACGACTTTCTTTCTTTGTCCTTGTTCTTTTAACCGCCGCTCTCATCTTCCAGGGATCTGCCGCATACACACCAGAAGAATTGTATGAAAAATTTATAAAAAATGATAGTACCTGGAAAAAGGGGAGGATAATAGCTATCCATTCGGCTGCATGTAGCAGTGCAAATTATGCGCA
This sequence comes from Campylobacter sp., assembly GCF_019423325.1. Taxonomy (NCBI): domain Bacteria; kingdom Pseudomonadati; phylum Campylobacterota; class Epsilonproteobacteria; order Campylobacterales; family Campylobacteraceae; genus Campylobacter; species Campylobacter sp. The sequence goes on from NZ_JAHZBQ010000005.1 coordinate 2,214, forward strand.
GGAGCTTTCTAATTTAATCTATACAAAAACAGGAAGATCCGTCGTTGTATATGGAACAGGGGGGGGGGGGGGGGATATGGCTACAGCCCTATATTTTTTCCACCAAACATTGCCGACGAAGGCATGGAGAAATTTAAATCAAATATACAAGGAGTAAAAAATGAAAAATAGCTTTCAACAGGCGTTTTTGACGCTGGTAACTTTGATCGCCGGCGGTCTAATGTATTGGGCATTGGATTATCGGTTTTCTCAAGATGCCGAAAGGAAAGATCCTTGCTACTATGAATATTTTAAGGTTTATGATAATAATAAAAGCAGATTCGCTTATTGCATAAACAAAGAGCTAAGGAGGGCGGCTTCTCAGATAAAATATTACTTAAAATTTCTGCCCGAGGATATTAATTTTACATCAGAAGAAGAACACGTAATAGAAAAAGGCAGAATGTTTTCAAATTCGCTTAATGAATTGAAATAATATAGTAAAAGTAGATTTTATAGTAGACGGAAATGGCTTACACTAAATGTCAAGAAATTTAAAATGGCTGGTTAGACAGGAAACATCGACTAATGTAGGAGATTTTGCCAGCCTAACAGGCGCATCATTGAAGAGATATTCTCAAGAGCGCCGAAAGACTGGAAAGTAATGCTACAAAATGACGGTAAAGGAATAAAATTCGTTGATAAAGATGGTGTAGATAGAGTCAGAATACACGCGCCAGAAAATAATCCAAAATTCCCAAGCACCGCAAATACTAATAGTGGATGGATTTTAAGAATTCCGTTTAGTAGAAAAAATATTTTGATGATTCCGGTAAAATATTACCATATGATACTGATGAAACCCACATCCCAATAAAAGGAAACCCAAATGCAAATTAACGGAAAAGAGATATTTGAGAAAGGCGGTCTTGTGTTTAATTTAAGCCGAATGACTTCTTTGGAATACCAGGATAAATATTTAGTACATGCCACGGCAAAATATTATGAAGACCCCGTGGAGATGATAGATTTGTTATATGATAATTGCAAGAATGCTTTATTGGAGCAATTCGAATTTTGCTTCCTGCCATACGAGAGGGATGCGCTAAGAGAGCTTATGGAACTTATAGATAAATATACTGAAGACAATAGTATATTAAAGAGAGATACTTACGATTATCTAGTCTATCAGAACAAATCCTGGATAGAGGTCAGAGAGCTAGCCTTAAAGACTTTGTATACCTTCGGGTATGATTTGGAAGACTTCGACTATGATTAAACCCGGATTAGACCTGCTAGAATGAAATTTATCCTATATATCTTTAATCTGCTGCTATGCCTAAGTGCCTGGGCTTCTATAGATATTATAATGGTATAAGCGATAGCAAATCAAGCTCTATAGGGGCAGGCATAGGCATAAGCGGCAGTAAAAGACAAAAATCAAGGGTTTTTATCCGTAAAATTTAAAAATTCTAAATAAGGAAATAAGATGAAATTTTTAAAACGATACAAAAATATTATTCTATTACCATTTTTCCTGATTATTTCGTTTTTTGTTTTCCGTATGATTTATACGGAAATAATTAGTGAGTGCGCTCCAATGAGGCTTTTTTCAAAAAATTCTCTAAGCAATAGCGGTTATGTTGAGTTAAAAGCAAAATGTATAAAAAAGGCTTTGGAAAATGACGATAGTCACCTTATTATGCAGTATTTTAAAAGAGAAACGAGTGAGTGTCTTAAAATTATTGATGAACCGTCAAAGATCCCACATAATCTGATTAGAGTTAATAGCTTTGAAGAGTGGAAAAAATTAAGGCTTACAGATACTGACAATATAATTTGTCCTATCGGTAATTATAAAAAGAGCGATATTAGCAATGAAAGCAAATAAATTCACAAATCATTCAAATTTACGAAGCTAAGGCTACTCATCAAGCAAAATATTAGCTACAATTTTAAAATTTACTATCTTGCGCCGCGTGTTTTTTGCGGCCATATATCCGATAAATTTAGAAGAGCGCCGCAAAAGGTGCCGTCAAAAAAGCGAAATTTAACGCGAAATTTTATATAATCTTGCGATTTAATGCGAGGAGATAGGATGAATAAAAAGGCGTATTTCGGGAGTTTCGGCGGGCAGTTCGTGCCTGAGACGGCGATGTTTGCGCTCGAGGAGTTGGAGGATGCGTACAGCACCATAGCGCAGACGAAGGAATTCAAAGATGAGCTAGGTTGCTTGCTGCGCGAATATGCGGGGCGTCCGACGCCGCTGTATCACGCCGCGCGTCTTAGCGAGCACTACGGACATGAAATTTATCTAAAGCGCGAGGATCTTAACCATACGGGCGCTCATAAGATCAACAACGCCCTAGCGCAAGCGTTGCTCGCCAAAAAAATGGGCAAAAAAAAGATCATCGCAGAAACCGGCGCGGGCCAGCACGGCGTGGCGACGGCGACGGCAGCGGCGCTATTTGGGCTTGAATGCGACGTGTATATGGGCGAGACCGACGCTGCACGCCAGCAGCTCAACGCCTTTAGAATGCAGCTTCTGGGTGCAAATTTAATCAAAATCGACACCGGCCTTAAAACGCTCAAAGAGGCCACCACTGCGGCGATTCAGGCGTGGGTGAACGAGATCGAGAGCGTATTTTACGTCATCGGCTCGGCGGTCGGACCGCATCCGTATCCGAAGATGGTTAGGGATTTTCAAAGCGTCATCGGCGCCGAGACCAGATCGCAGCTCGCAAGCAAGGGGATCAAAGCCGACTACGTCCTAGCCTGCGTGGGCGGCGGAAGCAATGCGATAGGAATTTTTAGCGCGTTCGTGGATGATCCTAGCGTGCAACTCATCGGCGTCGAAGCGGGCGGCTTGGGCGCGCATACCCCTTATCATGCAGCGACCATTACCAATGGACGCGCGGGCATCATCCACGGCATGAAAACGATCGTATTGCAGGATAAATTCGGCATGATCGAGCCTGTTCACAGCATCTCGGCGGGGCTTGATTATCCCGGCGTAGGCCCGGAGCACGCGCATCTGCACGAGATAAGTCGCGCAAAATACGAAGCGGTAACCGACGATGAGTGTATCACGGCGCTTAAACTGCTCTGTAGGCTTGAGGGCATCATCCCCGCGATCGAAAGCGCGCACGCGTTAGCGTATTTGCAAAAGCTCTGTCCGCAGTTAAAAGGCAAAAAAACGATCGTCGTAAACGTAAGCGGCAGGGGCGATAAGGATATGGATACCGTGATGAATTACAAAAAAGGAACGATTTATGGATAAGATCAAGGCGGCCTTTGCCGGCAAAAAGGCAAACATCGGCTACATCGTGGCGGGCTACCCGAGCCCCGCGCACACGAAGGAGTTCTTGTCAAATTTAGACGAAAGCGTGATCGATCTGCTTGAGATCGGCATCCCGTATTCCGATCCGCTCGCAGACGGCCCCGAAATTTTTAAGGCGAGCTTTTCCGCGGTGCAAAACGGCGTAAACGCGGAGAAGGTATTTGAAATTTTAAAAGGGGTGCAAACGCGCAAGCCGCTTGTGTTTTTGGTCTATTACAACGTGATCTTTGCCTACGGCGCGCGCGAGTTTGTATCTAAGGCGGCGAGCTACGGCATCAGCGGGCTAATAATCCCCGATCTGCCGTATGAGGAAAATGAGGAAATTTTCGCGCTTTGTGAGGAGTTCGGTATCGCGCTCATTCCGCTTATTAGCGTTACGAGCGAGCACCGCGCCGCGCGAGTTTTGAGCCGTGCTCGAGGCTTCATCTACGGCGTGGGCGCTATCGGCGTGACAGGAAGCAAGCAAACTCCGATCTCGCGCCTAAAAAATATGGTCGCCGATCTTAAAAAAATGAGCGATCTGCCCGTAGCGATCGGCTTTGGTATTCGCAGCTCTAGCGACGTTCGCGCCACGAAAGAATACGCAGACGGCGCTATCATCGGCACTGCGATCGTAAATTTATGCGCAAACTATGGCGGGCGCGAGCTGCAAGACAAGATCGCCGAACTTTTTAACTAACGGAAAGAGCATGAAAAAGATATTTTTGATTTTAATCGCAAATTTTTGCCTCGGCGCCAATCTGATGCAATACGATCTTTTCAACCACGACGATAGCGTGGATATCGCCTTGGCGTTTGACTCCGCATACAAGCCAGACATCGTACGCCGCGTCGATGGGCAGTCGATGAGCCTTATTTTAAAAGGGCTCGGCGGCGATGAGAAATTTAACGAGATGCGCACCAACCAAAAGGTCTTAAAAAGCTTTACGATAGCGCCTAAGGGCAAGGATATCGAGATAAATTTCCCCACCGGAGCCGATCTGTCGGTCGATGCTCTTACTCAAGACGGCAATCTCAAGCTCATTTTGCGCGTAAAAAATCCTGCTTTCGATCAGAGCAAGATGAGCGTAAAGAGCGAGGCGAATGAAACGGCGCAAAGCAGCAGCAGCGGGGTTTCCGTGATGCCGATAATCGTAGCATTACTGCTTGCGGCTGCGGCTTTCGTCGGCGTACGAAAATTTTTATCGCATAAGCCGCAAAAAAGTATCGACGAGACATGGCGGGTTTTTGAAGACGACGCTAGCATAGAGGAGGCCGACGTGGACGAAGCGGGCATAGATGAAATTTTAAACGACTCCTCTTTTAAAAATCAGAGCGGATCAAAGAACGCAAATTTTACCAATTATTCTGACTCGCAGGAGTTTGCGAAGAAAGATGAAGCTTCTGCTTTAAATTTAAAAAATTCTAACGACTCGAAAAACGTAGATAGCGCAGATTTTTTAAGAGGCGAGAACGTGAGCGAAGAGAGTGCACACGATAAATTTTACGATGAAGTTGCGCGTGCCGAGCGTTCGGAAGCTACGGAGGCGGACGAAAGCTCTGAGAGCGCCGAGAATATAAGAGCAGAGGATAAAATTTCGCCGCTTAAAGTAGGCCCTGCCGAGAGTGGCACGATGGAATTTCGCGAGGGAGCAAAAGAAAGATCGGATGCAAAAGAGCCCAAGGTTTCGGCATTTAGAAGCATTTTAGAAAATGAGCTGCTTAGCTCGGATACCGCAATACCTAGCGACGTGCGAGTAGAGCTTGTGCGCGAGATCGACGAAAATAATGCTGCCGTAGTGCTAAGCTTCGCGGGCAAAAAACATCTAGTGGTGTTAAAAAGCTCCAACGCTATCGATTGATGAGACGAGAAATTTCGTAACTTGCGGGCTTTGCGACCCATAAAATTTTGCAGTTTGTTAAATTTTAAAAATTATGGAATTTTATAGCGCTAGAAATTTATGCCACATTTAAGCCTCATCGCCAAAAGGTCGCGATGGGGCTTAAATTTAAAAAGAAAGAGGACGCAAGCTCGGGTAAGTTTTAAAATTTAACCCGCGCTTCGCCCATATAAGCTTAATCTAAAATCTTACTTCCAAATCGACGTAGAAATTTCGTCCAGCACCCACCACCACAGTCTCGCGCGTGCGGTTTGCGTTGATATAATGCTTATCGAAAATATTATTTACGCCAAAGCTCACGTCCGCGCCGTCAAGGACTGGAATAACGCCGTTTTTGATCTTGTAGCTTCCTCTGAAATTTGCGATCGTGAAGGACTTATCTACATAAAAATACTCCCTCCCGCGTACAAAATAGGAAGCGGGTTTAGAATGAGGCTTAAAATAGTGGCTTACCTCAAAGCCTAAATTTAAATTGTGCAGAGGCGAGTAGAAAGCGTGCGCGCTTAACTTTTTGGCGTGATTGTTTATGTTTTCGTGCGTCTTTTTATTGTAAATTCTAAGTCGTTCGAAACTCGCGCCGAAATCAAAGTCCTGCGTTTGGTAGTTTGAGCTTAGCTCAAAACCATGCCTTTTGGCTTGATCGATATTTTGATACTGCCCGTATTGTTGCGAAAAGCCGCCCGGCGGTACGCCAAGATGCGGTAGCGGCTTAACGTCAATCATATCTTTGATATTGCCGTTAAAGTAGATAAATTTCATATTGAAGTGATCGTCCGTAAAAATTTCATCCTGTTTAAAACTAAATCCGACCTCGTACTCTTTGACGGTTTCAGGCTTTAGATCGGGATTTGGGATGTAATAATACATTCGGTTTATCGGTCCTGATTGCGATGTTTCGTGCGGCGTAGGCGCGCGGAAACTCTCGCTATATCCCGCTAAAAGAGTAAATTTATCAAAGAGAGTGTAGGCAATTGCCGCGCGTGGAGAAAATCTGGAATCTTTAAATTTCGCGGGTTTGCCTTTGATGTTGCGATCGAATCTATCGTATCTACCGCCCAAGGTAAGCTCTAAATCATCGTGCAAGCGGATCAGATCCTGTGCAAAAAGCCCGTAGCTATTGTATTCGTTCGGAAAGGAGGCGAAATCTCTTAGCGCTCCATTTTGGATAAAGATCGCATCCTCCTGCCTATTTTCGTAATCGCCGCCGAAAGCGAAGCTATGATTTAAAAAGCCCGTATCAAATTCCGAGATATTTTTGATCTCTAGCCCCTTACGATCGTCTTTGTTCGTGTAACTGCCGGTATCTGCGCCGCTGGTATAGCCGCGTTTATACTCAGCTCTGCTTTTATAGGCCTTAAAAGACATATCAACTAGCGGGCTTTGCGGCGTAAAGCTCCAATCAAAAACGTAATCTCTCTGGCTTAAATTTCCGCTTACGAAGAGATCTGCATCATTTTGCCATAGTGTCTGCCACATCGTGTGTAAATTTTCGTCGTAATCAAAGGCGCTGAAGCTTATGCGGTGATCGTCTAAATTTGCGCCGATCTTAAAAAATCCGGTATCGATATGCTCGTTATTAAAGCTCTTATCGTAGTCCGGGGCGTAGTGCGTGCCGCCGTCTGCGAACTTGATATTGCCGTAGCTTGCGCGCTTGCCGTAGAGTAAAACATCAATCGGAATCTCCTCGCCCTTGCCGTAGACCGCGCCGCGCGTGCTATGCATATTGTTTGATTCAAGCCTCTGTCCTAGCATCAAACCTACGCTTTTGCCCTCGCTTAGATAATCGCTCGCGCTTTTGGTCTGCATATTTACGATACCGCCGATCGCGCCTGAACCGTGAAGCACGGACGAGGCGCCCTTTATGACCTCGACGCGCTTTAAAATGTCGCTATCGGTGCGAAAGGATGAGATCATATTTGAGTACATCCCCGCGCTTCTGCGCACGCCGTCTTGCTTGATGATGACGCGCTCGTCGCTTTGATATCCGAATCCGCGGATCTGAAACTGCCTGCCGATCTGACGCCCCATATCCATGCTGCCATCAACGCCCGGTATCTGCATGATCGAATCGATCACGTTGGTTTTGGCTTTCATATCCTTGGGGGTTAAAATTCCGGCCGAGCCCGCGTATTTTAGGTTATCGACCGCGCTTACCGTCGCTTGTACGACGATTTGGCCTAGATCCTGCGACTTCGTGGCGTTATTTTCGGCCGCATTCGCTCCGCCTATTGTGCCTATCGCAAGCGGCACCAATAAAATTTGCTTTTTCATGCCTCGACCTTTGAAATAAAATTGAAATACATTATTATATATCTACACACTTAAATAAGGTTGAAATTTAATTTCAAAAACATTTGAAATTTGTTTTTATTGGCGGTAAGTATGCGCTCTTTCTGAGCTACTTCTGCGTTTTGACTGCGTCTTGTCCGCACCCTGTCCGCGCCGCTCCTGCACTGTTTCCGCACCTTGCCTGCGCCGTATTTGGACGGATAAATTTGGCGTTTTTATCTCAACAAAGAGTCTAAATTTAAACATCAGCGATTCGTTTACGTCTAAATTTAGCAATTGCCCGAGCGACTTAAATTTCTTGCTTTTCATAAATTTAGATCGAAATTTATTAACTTTTTATTTTACAAAGGATAAAATCGCGCCTAAGAGATCGGTCGATCTAGATTATTTCAGGATTTTTTCATGAATAACGTTAAATGGTACATCATCGCAGGCGCCGTGCTAGGCGTGCTGGGTGCGACGCTGGTGCATTTCGGAAACCCGGGCAATATGGGCGTTTGCGTCGCTTGCTTTTTACGCGATACCACGGGCGCGCTGGGCTTTCACCGAGCTGCCGCGGTGCAATACATCCGCCCGGAGATCATAGGGCTTGTGTTCGGCGGCTTTTTAGCAAGCGTATTTTGGACGCGCGAGTTTGCGCCGGTTACCGGCAGTTCGCCGTTTGCGAAATTTTTCCTAGGGATTTTCGCGATGATCGGTTGCCTCGTATTTTTGGGATGCCCTTGGCGCGCGTTTTTGCGCCTAGGCGGCGGCGATTTGACCGCGCTAGCCGGATTAGCGGGTCTGATCTGCGGCGTACTCATTGGGTTTTTGCTTAAAAAGCGCGGCTATGAGGCGAGTAAAGAGGCAAGGCTTAGCGGCGCGATCGGAATTTTGCCCGTGCTACTGGGCGCTGCGCTGCTTGCGGCCTTGATTTTCGGACTCAAAACGGGCGAGGGCGGCGCGCTTTTTATCTCCGCTAAAGGCCCTGGTTCGCAACACGCTGCGGTAGGCATCTCGCTGGCTGCGGGCATTATCGTGGGTGCGGTGATGCATAGAAGCAAATTTTGCAGCGTCGGCGCGTTCGGTAGAATTTTTCGCGGCGATTTCTCGATGTTTTGGGGCGTGCTAAGCGTCATCGCGTTTGCAAGCATCGCAAATATCGCATTCGGACAATACAAACTCGGCTTTGACGACCAGCCTATCGCACACAACGATTTTGTTTGGAATTTCTTAGGCATGGTGCTCGCAGGTCTTTGCTTCAGCCTCAGCGAAGGCTGCCCGGGCAAGCATCTGGTGCAGGCCGGCACGGGAAATTTAAGCTCGGGCATATTCGTCATCGGCATGGCGGCTGGCGCTGCAATCGCGCACAATTTCTTGCTCGCAAGTTCGGCTAAAGGCATCACCGAGTTCGCTCCTTACGCGGTTGCGATCGGTTTTGTTTTTGCGCTTTACGTGGGGATTTTTCAAAGACGCGGCGCTTAAGGCTGATATTTAATCTCAGAGATCAATCTATACAGAGGCGGTGTATCTAGTCAAGCTCTGGCGGCGTACTTATAAAGAAATACGCTGCCGGAGCGGAGTGCTCGCTGCAAGACTGGCGCAAGCAGCTAGAGATGGAATTTAAGAATTTGTAGCCGTATTCATAACGCGATAAAGCAAATGATAAAATAGATTCTGCGCAAGAAAGATTACGATCAATTTTTAAGAGTCGCTCCTTTAAATTTTAAAATTTAAAGGCTTTGCCGTTTGAGGCTTTTTTCATTTAAAACTCTTTAATTATTAATTAAAATCCAGTCATACGTGGCGCTGAGTCTTATCCAAATCAATGTCTTTTGTCCTCATAAAAAATTCTTTTATCCTGGCGTAATCGTCCATAGTTTCTATCGTAAAGGCGATATCTTTATCCTTGCCTCGAATTATTATATTATCGTAGAATATAAGTCTAAGACGGAATTTAAAAACTAAAAAATATATAAATTTTAAGATGAATAAAAACAAAAACGTCAATATTAATATAAAAATTACTTTGGAACTACCTGTTTCTATATATTTTCTTACGCCGATAGCTAATACCAATATGCAGATCAATAAAAAAGCGATTATCGTAGCATACGGATCAAATTTTAAGAAAAATCTATAAAAAGCGCCTTGCCTCCTAAGCCACTCATTATCTCTTGCAAAATAGGCTCTTTTTACATCCTTAAGATCATCTAAGAATATAGTTTTTTCGGGCATTTTATTTGTATAATAAGTAACTCGATCATTATAAATTTTTACAAATTTCTTATTATAAAAATTTGTAAAATATTCCATTATGATAGGCAATCCGAAAAATGGAAATACTATAAAAAGCTGATTATATCTAGTTTGATTGGGTTCGTATGAATACATAAAAATCATAATCGCAAGCGTGCATACCGTAGCAAGAACTATATAAAAATTCGTCCTATCTTTGAGCACTAAAGGCTCTTTATTATAATCACTAGCGCAACTCGGATTTTGTCTGAACTTAGTAAGACTTATGCTTTCGTTTGAATTTATAGCGGAGCCATTCGTGAGTTTTTCAAATTTAAAATTTTTACTGTCAGAATTTTCGGCATCAGAATTCCTCTTCGAGCTCTGCTCTAAATTTTGACGCCGTTCATTTAAAATTTTATTTAGCTTCTCAAGCCTCTGTTTTTTATTCATCTTTTATTCTTTATAGTCTACACAAAAATTTGCGGCGGGATTTTATCTAAATTTTTCCCTATTTTGAGTAGAAAATAGGCTTTTAGCTCTTTGTATTCTTTACTTGTTAATATGCTTACTTCGATATAATTACCATTGCTCATAAAAATAAGGCTGTCGTTTCCTATGTCAAATCCCAAATTTTTCTTAAATCTAAATATGATTAAGGGCGCAAACGCTAAAAATAAGGAGATCGGCACAATTAAAATTCCATAAGAAATTTTATTTTTAAAAGTTACTACCAAAGATAAAAGGATTATCCACACGAACGCGACAAAAAATGTTGAAATTTTACCTTTTTTCGTCATTTTAAAAGTAGACGGTCCAAAGGTGCGTTTTATCGCAATTATTTCGGATAAATTTATAGAGTATAGAGTCGCCTTCTTTTTCTCTGAATAATATTCGATAACTGAATTTTTAAATTTCATATAGCAGGTGCTAAATTTATCCGAAAGTTCTAGCCAGCGTTTAACGGATCTTGGCGAGTCTTGCCTTGTTCCAAAATCTATGAAATTAAGAAAATACAGAAATGGCGAATAAAATTTAATCATCTCTATTGAATTATCTTTTATGATTATCGGCTCTTTATCGTAATCCCTTGCTTGAGTTTTATAATTTCGCAAGGGCGTATCAGCGGCGCAAGAGAGATCGCTTTGCGATTTTTGTTCAACGGCATTCGTAAAATTTCGTTCGCTGACATTTATAGAATTTCGCCTGCCATCGCTCGTAAATTTTAGCCCACCACCCGCCAAATTTCGCTTATCGCAATTTTTATTTTGCAAGAAGTCCTTTATATTTTCATCATACCGCGTTTTGCTTATGCCAAACCTAGCAATTTCGTCATTACGCATTTGGTTCCTCCTTATACGCGCTTGATTTAGATATAACTATCGCGCGAGTTTGCACGCAGAGATCAGCCTTGCGCATTTTTTAAAATTTGCAAAATTTCGCTTATCTTTTGCGGATCTTTGATGCCTCGCGCATCCTCCACCCGGCTGTTTAGATCGATAGCGTAAGGGCGCAGCGCGAGCGCTTCAAGGATATTTTGCGCACCGATGCCGCCTGCAAGAATAAAAGAGATCGCGTCGCCTTTGGAAGCGGTGCTACACTTATCCGCGCTATCATCCTTTGCGGCACCCAACTTGCCCACCTCACTGCCGTCATTCGTAATATTTGGCGCGCTCGCCTCATAGTCGTTTACACCTTGATTATTGACGCCTTCGCTTGTGGGTCTTACACCACTCAGCCGAGCGGTAGCACACGCACTAAATTTGCACTCATCGTCATTTTTTTCGGCGCGACGATCGGCGTTCGTTTCTTGTTTCGTATTGCTCGATCGAACAATATCATGTGTGCGTTCGCTCACTTCATTGCTATTAGAGGCACGGCAGACGTCGCTTACTATCTCGAGCTTTAAATTTCCGTTTTCGTTATGCTCCGCGCAAGAATTGCCGCAGCTGCCGTTTTTATCGCGCTTTAAATTCCCCTCGCTATATCCGTTACAGATCGCGCTATGTTTAAGATAGCTCCTTGCGCTGTCTGAGCCTTGAGCCGTGCCTGCTGCATAGCATTTTTCGTCACTTGTTGCGTTATTTTGCGTATCGCAGTGCCCGCTAGCCGAGTCGTATTTTGTGTCGTCTGTATTTTGAGCCGTGCTGCCCGCGCAGTATTTTTTACTGTTCGCCCCGTCGTATTGTTCTTCGTAGCCAAGCCCTGCGCGTCGCAACAGATACCAGTCGAAGCTCACGCCGTTGCCGCCCAGGCTCACTCCTTTGGCATCGAATAATATCCGATCGAAGCTCAAACCCTCAAGCGGCGGCATCTCAGCGCCGATACTTAGCACCTGCCACGCCTCGATGCCCGCCGCGTTAAGCCGCGCTTTAAAATTCGCGCTTATGCGTCCATAAATCTGAGCGCAATCCAGCTCGCAAAGGCTGCAAATTTTTAAAATTTGCTCTTCGCTTAGGGTTTCCGCATCTAAAATTTCAGAATTTAGATCTTTTACCGAGGCGGACACAACGCAGTTTGCGTTTAAATTTACGCTCAAATACTCGCGCTCGTTTTCGTAAAATTTTAAGCCGCCGCTCTTGCTCACGTAAATTTTATCTTTGCAAATTTCATCGCTGCAGGCTTTGCCTCTAAAATTTTCGCTCGCGGCGACGCTGTGTTTTTCGGAGCTCAAAGCAAAAACTCCGACGCACTTTGCGCCGTTTTCATGCGCAATACGCGCGATCTCGCGCGCTGTCTCTATACTCACGCGGCGCTTAGAGCTTGATACGAATATCACGCCTAAAAATTCCGCCCGCAAGCTCGAGCCGTCGCCATGGCTTCGTAAACCGATATCGAAATTTTTATCGCAATCGGAATTTTGCTCAGACGTAAAATTTGCATGATTTTGCGCACGGCAGGTAAAATTCTCGCCGCCCTGATTAAAATTTTGTGCGAAATTTTGGCCGTCAGAATTGAAATTTCGCGTAGCATTCTCGGCATCCGAATTAAAATTCCGCCCAGAATTTTTGCCGCAAAAATTAGAATTTTTTATTGAGCTCTCGCCGCCTGATCGCGGTAAATTTTTAGCGTCGTCCGCGCTCTCTAAATTTACGCATAAAGCCGAGCTGCACGCCAGCACCGCACGGGCTTCTGCGGCGCTTTTGATGCCGCAAATTTTGATCTTACTTCTGTACGACATATAAAAATTCCGTCACGTAAAGCTCGCGCGCGTTTAAATTTCTGCTCGCGCGGTAGGTCGGATAGCGGATCTCTATCGTGCGCACGGAGCCGATTTGCGCGAGGTTTTTTAAAAATTCCGCCTTCGAGATAAAGCCCTCGGAATTAAAAGAGATTATTAAAAATTTCGCCGGAAATTTCGCCAGCAGCGCGAAAAATTCCTCAGCAGAGCTTGATTTTTTGTTGTAGGCAGAGCGGTTCCAGTCCGCGGGAATCCCAGAGACCTTGCTAAGCCCCACAGCATTTGGGCGCTTACCCTCGTTTATAAAATCCGTGATCAAATTTAGCATAAAATAGTTCGAGCCGTAGGGGTGCTGATTGTAGGGCGGATCAAAATACGCGACGTCAAGCTGCGAAAAGCACTCGCGCGCGCTCTGTGCAAAGCACGCGGCATCCTCTTTAAAGACCGCGCTTTCGCAGACGAAGCTTGAAAGCACGGGCAGGCGCAAAGAAATCTCGCCCATTATGCGAGCTAGCGCGTTTTCGCCGCTGCCGCCGAACTTGCCTACGCCCGCTTTGTCCTTGTAAAAGCCCTTAAAAACGCCGCCCGTGTTTGAGTGGATACTCGCCTCGCTAAGCAGCGGCGCGGTGAAAAAATCGCGAAATTCTTGCGGGATTTTACCGATCTGCTCGCAAAGCCCGCCCAAAATCAGGGCGTTTCGGCGCGTGTAAAAAGCGCGCTCGCCCACTTTAATATCCTCATCGTCCTTCGGCGCGTACAGCTCGCTAAAAAAGCTCTCCTTCGGCGTAAAATTTCTTAAAATTTCAGCGTGCAGCTCGTTTAAATCCCGCCACAGTTCGTCGCTAAAATTTGAAAGATAGCAGGAGTTTATCGCGCGCGAGTAGCCCTCCAGATCGTTTGCGATCACGAGGTTTGAGTGCGCTTTGGCCAGGCGCGCGACGATGCCGCTGCCGCTAAAGACGTCTGCGAAGCTGATCTTGCCCTGCCCAAGCTCCGCTTTGATTTCGTAGATCGCCCGCTCTATCGGCGCTAGCAGCGAGCGCTTGTTGCCCAGATAGCTGATGAGCTGCTCGCTTAAAAACTCCCTCTTTTCGCCGCTAGCCATCTAAGCTCTCGCTCCTACGTAGTTTTCGTAAAATTTCCACGTCTTGCCCGATTTGATCGCCTCTAAAATGAGCGGCTTAGCCTCCGCAGGGCTTGAAACGACATCCGCGCAGTATAGCGCAAACATCGCATTTAGCACGACGATGTCAAATTTTGGCCCGCTCAGCTCGCCTTTTAAAATTTGCTTTAAAATCTTGGCATTAGCCTCGCCATCGCCGCCTTCGATATCGCTGTGAAATGCCCGAGCGAAGCCGAACTGCTCGGGACTTACGCGGTATTCTAAAATTTTGCCGTCCTTGACCTCGTGGATTAGCGTCTCGTCGCACAGGCTGATCTCATCCATGCCGTCCATGCCGTGTACCACCAGAGCGTGCTTGCGCCCCAAAATCATCAGCGTTTCGGCGATGAGCCCGTTTACTTCCTCCAGATAATTTCCTACGATCTGATTGCTTAGGCTTAAATTCGGATTTAAAAGCGGCCCCATTATATTAAAGACGGTGCCGATTTTTAGGCGGTTGCGCACCTCTTTGACCTCGGCGGTGATCTTGTGAAAAAACGGCGCGTGAAAAAACGCTAGCCCGGTGTGATCTAGCAGCGCTCTAATCTGCGCCAGATCGCTAAGTAGCGGCACGCCCAGAGCGTCCAGCGCATCGGAGCTTCCCGATCTGCTAGTAATCGCGCGGTTACCGTGCTTGGCGACGCGCACGCCGAAGCTTGCCGCGATAAAGGCCACGGTCGTAGAGATATTGATCGTCTTTAGTCTATCGCCGCCCGTGCCTACGATGTCAAACATCGGGCTCGGATCGTCGTAGGTGATCGAGTATTTTAATATACTGCGCACGAGCGCCGTAAGGCTGCTTGGATAGAGCGATTTTTCGCTGATTAGCACGAGCAGCCCCGCAAGCTGCACGATGTCGTAATCCTGCTCGTAAAGCGCCTTGCAAATGACGGCGTAATCGTCGCTGTCTAACGGGAAGCCCTTTTGTAGCTTCAACATAAACGGGGCGAAATTTACCACGAGTTTCTCCTTTAAAATTATCTTTTTGCCGTAATTGATGAAATTTTCGATGATCTTTTTGCCGTATTGCGTAAAAAAGCTCTCGGGATGAAATTGGATGCCTAAAACCGGCTTACTTCGGTGTTTCATCGCCATTATAATGCCGTCATTTTCGCTCTTTGCTAAAATTTCAAACTCGCTCGGCAACGTCGCTTCGTCCACATAAAGCGAGTGGTAGCGCATCACTTCAAATTTACGCGGCAGCCCGCTAAAAAGTACGCCGTCACTAAAAATTTCGATCGCCGAGCTCTTGCCGTGCAGCGGCACCTCCAGCTGCTTTATCTCCGCGCCCGCCGCATATCCGATCGCCTGATGCCCCAAACACACGCCCAAAATCGGCACGTCCAAATCCGCGCGCAAAATATCCAGGCAGACGCCGCTGTCTTTTGGATGATTTGGTCCGGGACTTAGGATTATGTGCGACGGGGCAAGTTCGCGCACCCGCTGCAGCGTTATCTCGTCGTTGCGGAAGTAACGCACCTCCTCACCCGTGAGCTCCAAAATGTATTGATAAATATTAAAAACGAAGCTGTCGTAATTATCTATCATTAAAATCAAAATTTTATCCTTTTTTAGGGCGTTTGCGCCTCTTTCAAATTCTAAATAGTTTAAATTTAACCGCTTTGCGGCAGGTAAATTTAGCGCCGTTTTAGCGCCGCTGCGGGCTAAATTTAAATTCCGCCCGCGCCCGCGGCATTACTGAGTCGCGACCTTGTGCTGCTTTGCAGCCGATATGTATCTCGGCTTTGCGGCGCTTGATGAAGCTAGCCGTAAATTTTAACGCTCTCGCAGCGATCACGCTTTAAATTTAGCCGAATCAAACTCGCACCGAAAAGCGGCGCGCCCGGATGGTTAAATTTAAAACGTCTAAACTTCCTCGCATAGCTCCTCGATCGCCTTAAGCGGGCTTTTGCGCTTTTTGCAGATCTCCGCGTATTCGCTCTTTGGTGAGCTGTCGTAAACGATACCCGCGCCCGCGCCGATAAATACGAGATTGTTTAGCCCTTCGCAGCCGAAATTCTCCGCGCTAAATTTAGCGACCTCAAACCGCATCGCGCGGCTAAAGCTCGGCTCGCTTTCTAAATTTAGCGCCCCGCCGCTGCCCTTTTGCGCCGCGACACCGCAAAGCTCCGTCGTCTCGGGATTTTCGCCGTCGCAAAGTTCCGTCGCTTGGGAATTTATCCAGCCGCAAGTAGCGTCTAAATTTAAACCGGAATTTCGTTTAAAATCCTCGTCCGAGCAGGAATCTTGCGCGTCGCGATTTAAAAAGATCGCCGAGCGGATCAAGATCGCCTGCATCACGTCGCCGCTAAAGCGCCAAAACCCGATTCCGCCGCCGTATATACCGCGCTCGTAGCGCTCCAGCTCGTTTATGATCTGCATCGCGCGGATCTTCGGGCTACCGCTTAGCGTGCCCGCAGGAAAGATCGTGCTAAGCACCTCAAACGCGCTCACCCCGCGCGGCTTGGTGCCGTAGACCTCGCTTACGATGTGCATCACGCTTTCGTAGCGCACGACGCGCATCGCATTTTGCACCCGCACCGAGGCTGGCGCGGCGAATTTGCCGATGTCGTTGCGAGCTAGATCGATCAGCATCCGATGCTCCGCAAGCTCCTTTTCGTCACTTAAAAGCTCGCGCTCAAGCGCCGCGTCCGCTTCGGCATTTGCGCCTCTGCTACGGGTGCCCGCAATGGGAGCGACGAAAATTTCGTCCTTTTTGATCTCCATAATGAGCTCGGGACTGGAGCCCGCGACGCAGCCGTAGGGCGTCGGGAAGTGAAACATATAGGGACTCGGATTGTTCTTTTTGAGTCGCTCGTAAAACTCCAGGCTACCGAGATTCGTGCCGATTTTTAAAATTTCACCCAGCACGACCTGAAACACGTCGCCGCTTTTTATCTTTTCTTTCGCTTCTTCGACCATCTCGCTAAAATGAGACTCCTCGGCGCTAAGATCGGTTAAAATTTTAAATTTAAGCTCTCTTTTCTGCGGCGCGGGCTTCGCTACGTTTTGCGATTTTGAGCCGCCCTTTATAGCGGCGTCCGCTCTTGCAGCACTCTGGGACGCAGCTGCTGTTTCGACGGCGACCTGTTGTGAAGCCTGCGAGCTAAGCCCGCGCAGGCTTTCGTAAATTTGGGCGTCTTTGCCGTAAAAATCGTAAATTTTGCTGATTTTATCGTAGTGCAGGTAGTTTGCGGCGTCGGCGTAAAAAAACGGCGGGAAGTCATACAGCGCCTGCTTCGGCGCGCCGATATTTTCGAATGTGCGCACGATGTCGTAGCCCAAAACGCCGAAAAGCCCGGCAAAGCTCGCGTTTTTAAACTCGCTCGCGCCCTCTTTTGCGCCCTTTACCTCATCAAATTTAAGCCTCAAAGCCTCAAAACTCATCTTAAATCCGTCGAAATAATCGCAATCGATGCCGATGATGACCTGAGTGTCGTCCTCTGCGAGGTAGCTTTGCGGATGCGTCTTTAAAATTTCGCGGTAGTAAAACAGCGGCTCTTCTAAAAGCATTTTCGTCCTTGGAATTTTTAGCGCCATTATACGCTGCTTAGCTTAAATTTGAGCGGGCGGCGCGAGCTCAGGCTGGCTTGAATGCAAGCAAAATTTTAGTAAAATTAGCAAATTTCAAGGAGAACGTATGAAGATTTTATTTTCCCCAAGCGAGATGAAAAGCGAGCAAAGCGGCGACACGCGCATTTGCAAGCGAAATTTCATCTTTGCAGATCTTTACGAAAAGCGCCTGCAGATGCTGCACGCTTATGCGGATTTTGTGGATAAAGCAAGCGAGGCGGAGCTTTGCAAGCTTTTCGGGCTGAAAAAATGGGATGCGGCCCTGCGCGAAAATATCTTTGAAAAAGGCTGCGCGAAGGCGCTTTTGCGCTACACGGGCACTGCGTATCGCGCTTTAGGCTACGCGTCGCTAAGCCCCGGCGCACAGGAGTTTGCAGAGCGAAACACGATAATTTTTTCAAACCTTTTCGGCCCCGTGCTGGGCGGCGACGCGTTGCCGAACTACAAGCTCAAGCAGGGCGAGAAATTCGGCGACATAGACGCGGCGAAATTTTATCGCGATAGTTTCTCCGCCGCGCTGGATCGGTATCTGGCGGATGAGTGCGTCGTGGATCTGCGCGCGGGATTTTACGAGAAATTTTATGAGATGAAGCACGAATATCTGAGTTTTAGTTTCATTAAAGACGGCAAGGTGCTGAGCCACTATGCCAAGGCTTGGCGCGGCAAGGTGTTGCGCGAAATCGCTCTTGCAGGCGCTTGCAGCGAGGCGGAGGTGCTTGCGCTGCGCTTAAACGGCGCCTCCGTGCTAGAGATCAAACAGATCGGGCTAAAAAAGGAGATCGTGCTGGAAATTTCATAAACGCAAAGAATTTCGTCCGGAGAAATTTACTATAAATTTTGCAGGTTTAATGCGGATTTTTGCGTAAATTTAGCCCGAACAATTTGCCGCAAGTTCAAATCCCGCCCCATCCAAAGCGATTTTACCGGGAGAAATTTGCGGGCGAAATTTCATCGCGAGGATTTTGCGGCGGCTTTTTAGTCTTTTTGCACTCTTTTGGCGGGCTTTGGACGGGCTTTGGACGGCGAAATTTTACCGTAAGGATTTTTCAGAGCAAAATTTATGCTCTTTGCGTTTGCCCGCTCCGCATAAAATTTTACGGCGATCTTGCCGTGACTTTGCACCGCTTTTGCGGCGATTTTTAGGATACGGAGCGCGGAAATTTCGCTGCAGAAATTTTATCTAAAATTTTACTTTGCGGAATTTCGCCGCGATAGAACCCTGTCGAAAATTTAATCGCGGCAAAAATACTGCGTCGCGATTAAAACGTAAAATTTTATCTAAAATTTACGCTAAACCGCCGCAGTCCAAGCGCAGAATTATGATCTAAAATTTATACTTGCCGCAACACAAACAAATGCAGATCGAGCCAGCTCCGTATAAAATTTCGAGCAGAAATTTATGGCTTGCGTTCTGTTGCGATAAAAATTTTGAGCCAAAATTTCACGCTTTGAAATTCCAAAAATCCGCAAACGCAGTAAAATACGCCGTCGCTACAAACTCTAGTAACCCAGCGCATAAAGTTCTTAGCCGAATTTCTGCAATTAAAATTCCGCGCTCTGAAATTTCATACTTTAAAATCCCGCAAATTTCCAAATTTCACAAATCCCACACATAAAATTTTAAGCCGAAATCCCACTATCAAAATTCCCCCGCCTCAAAATCCCGTAAATTTCCCGCTTCCAAATCCAAAATTCCGCAAATTTAGCAAGCTTTAAATTTTAAAGCTATAAACTTCGCTTCAAATTTTAAGGATCAAAAATGCTAGAACTCCCCTTTATCGGCATTGTCGTGGGCTTCATATCGGGCTTTTTCGGTATCGGTGGCGGCACGGTCGTAATGCCCGTGATGATGGCTCTAGGCTACGACGTCAAGACCGCCGCGGGCATCTCGGTGATGCAGATGTTCATCATCTCGCTTTTTGGCTCATATCTGAACTACCGCGCGGGCAAGCTTCGCCTAGATAGCGGCATCGCGGTGGGGCTCGGAGGGCTGTGCGGCGCGAGCATATCGGGCTTCATCGTAAAATACTCGCCAGAAATCGTGCTTGAGATCGGTCTTTTGCTGACGCTTGCGATCTCATTTCTTAAACTCTTTAGCACGAACGTAACAAGCGGCGGCAACGCCGATCCCCACGGCGCGGCGCTGTTTTTCATCGGCTTTGCTATCGGTGCGATCGCGCTTAGCATGGGCGTGGGCGGAGCGGTATTTTTGACGCCGATTTTGGTCGGATTTTTGGGCGTCGATATCAAAAGAGCGGTCTGTATGGGGCTGTTTTTCATCGTTTTCGGCTCATTTAGCGCGCTTTTAAGCCTTTTGTATAACGGCCATGTAGATTACGAACGCGGCGCGCTGCTAGCTGTGGGCGGGCTTTTGGGCGTGTATTTCGGTACCTCTCAGGCTCGCCGTGCAAAGCGCGAAACGCAGAAAAAATGGCTGCTCGTCCTCTACGTCGTGCTATTTGCGCTGGCGCTAAAAAAGGTGCTGCAGTAGCGTCTGCTGTAGTAGCACTGCGGACGATTTTACTGCGCTATGTTTTGCCTTGCCGTCGTTCCCCTACAAGCGCAGTTTAGGTGCCTGCTACGGGCACGTCAGAGCGGTTCTATGTGCGCTGTTTGCTACGCCGCCCTTTTGCGTCTCGTAGTTTTTGCCTTGCCGTCCTCTTACACTGCGCGCGTTTGGTCTCCATCTTGCGGCGGCGCGTAAAACGTCGCGTTTCGTCGCGCGAGTAAATTTTAAAACGAAATTTCAAAAAGCGCGAGCAAATTTTAAAAGAGAATTTTAACGTGCCGCGTTAAAATAGCGAGGTCGCACATCTTTCGTCCTATGGAGGCTAGATGGCGAAATAAAATTTACAAATTTTAAAAGGACTTGGATTGACGAACTTGATTTTAGCGGGGCTAGGCGGCTGTGTAGGCGCGATGGCGCGAGTAGGCTTAAGCGGAGCGATCGCGCGCGCAATGGATCGCGCCGGGTTTTGGAGCGCGTTTCCGATCGCTACTTTTTGCGTGAATGCGCTGGGAAGCCTGCTGATAGGGTTTTTGCTCGCACTAAATTTAACGCAGAGCCTGCGGGTATTTTTTATCGCAGGCGCGCTGGGCGGCTTTACGACATTTTCTACGTTCAGCTACGATACGCTGCAACTATTGCTGGCGCGAGAATTTGCTATCGGTGTGCTAAACGCGGTCTTAAGCGTATGCGTTTGTATGTTGTTTTGCTATGCTGGGCTGCTCGCTGGCAGAGCGCTTACAGGCTAGCCGTGGAGCACGTGAGCTTTAAATTTAAATCGCCTCTATGTTTGCGCTTTTAGATCAAAATTTTATTTAAAATACCTGCGCTACGGAATTTTATCGCGCGCATGTGCTGCAAAATCTGCGAGCGATGGGCACAATACGATATGCCGTGCAGTTTTGCGAAAGGGCGCGCAGTAGCTTCGGCAAAGTGCAATAGCCATCAAGACGAGCAAATCGTAAGACGAGCGGAAAGTAAAGCGAGCAAGAGGAATTGTGGCTAAATAATTGTGCTAGGCGTCTGGCGAGTGGGCAAAAAAATCCAGATAAATTTGAAATTTGCGTGCATTCTCTGCGTATCTTGTTTGCCGCAGCTTTGTGAAATTTTGCTATCTTGCGCCTAGTTATCGCGACGCCCTAAAAATTTCGCTGTCTTGGCGCGGATAAAATAAACCTAAGTCGCGCGATAAATTTTAAAAGCTCCGCGGGCAAATTTTAAAGCTTGAAGCTTAGAATTTTAAAATTCTCGCATAAATTTTAAAAGCTAAATTAAAGCGCGCCGAAATCACGATCTTATATGCCAAATCCTGCAGCGCTATCTTAGATTTATCGCAAGCGACTGCGAGCCCTCTTAATTTCGTTTCTGCAGATTTCATTGACCTGCTCGCCCTCGCTATTTCGCAAGATAACCTCGTAGTCCGTGATCTCGCGACCTTTGTTATACCCCTCGATATATCTGAATCTTGATAAAACTATTTTAAAGGATTCCACATCGTCTAAAGTATACTTATCGCCGAGCTTGACGTAGTTAAAATTCCTACTAGTAAGCGTATGAAAATTATTAAATTTTTGCTTTAAATTTAGCGTATAAATTTTCGTGGATGCAGCGCCGTTATCGCAGCTATTGATTTTGCTCTCATCAAAGGCAAGCGCGAGGCAAATTTCATCTCCGCAGATTACCTTTATGTCTTTAGCGCGACTGTTTATACGGATGGTCTGTCGCCAGCCCTCGCCCTCTATCTCAAAGACATTGCGAGCGAGCTTTTTAGCTATTTCATCTCCGACATAGCCTTTGGCTTCTGGTTTATCAGCCCAACCAAGCGCAGAGTAGTTCGGTTTTTGCGGAAAATCCGCAAGCGGAGTTTGAAGCTCGCTTATAGCGTTTAAATTTTCCTCGGTGCCTTGCGGAGCTGCAAAGGAGGTACCTCTCATAGAGTGTAGATTAAAGAAACCGATAAATTTCCTCACGACCTTATACGCCGTTTGAGAAAATATCTTGGCTTCATTTTTAAAAAGCGAAATATCGTAGATGCCGTAGCTATAATATCCAAGCTCTCTACTCACCCACCTTTCGTCCGGCGAACGATCGATCTCGTCGTATCCATAGTAGCGCTCTGGCATATCTTTTTGTAGCAAAAAGTCGTCGCTATCGCTGTCCTCATACCTAAGCCAGACCCCAAAATCGTCCTTAATGTATAGATAATCAAACTTCGCACCTCCTGCGAATTTTTTCTCGCCTAGCCAAAATACGGGTCTTTTTTCTAAGGGTGGCAGAGCGGCGACGGGAGGCAAATTTTGTAGCTCTTTTTCAAATTTTTCATTGATATAATCGCAAGCGCTAGTGGGCATACTAGGATCGCAACCCTCGGGCGTATCGGATGAAAAAAGCAAATTTAAAATCACAAATATATACAGCACAAAAAGCACGCATGCAACGCTCACGACCAAGGCGGTAATTTTTAAAATTTTTATAAAAGTTTTCATATCTAAATTTTACCTCATTACACCTAAAAAGCGTAAAATTTTGCTTTAAATTTGAAATCCTCCGCGCATTATCTGTACGCTTCGCCTATTGCTTCTCTTAGGCTTTTTAGTAGCTCGTCCGCGGTTTTCGCTTTATTGCGTGCGCTGCGATTTTTGCCGTTTAAAGTGCCGGATTCCGCGCCGCTTACGCAGTCTTGCACGAAATACCACCAAAAATACCCGCCCACGTAGTTTTTCGCGTAGTGCGGCATCGTATAATATCGCCTCATCATCGCCTTTCTGCTCGCCTGCGTAGCGTCCGACGCCGTGTTTCCGCACTCGCCGATGCCGAGCTTTGAAGCGGGGAAGGCGCTTTGCAGATTGGTAAAAATTTCGCTCCAATCAGGCTCAAAGCCCTCGTTGTCGTCCTCGTAATAGCTTACGAAAAGATAATCCAGCCCCTCTTTCATATCTTGCGGCACGAATTTTCGCAGCCACTCGCGCATCTGCGTTTTCTGCGCTCCGCTCGGCGTATAATACGCCGTAAGCGCCGTCTTGGCGCCTTTTTTGTGAATGAGCTCGAAGGCCGCGATCATCTTAGCGGCGATGAAATTCGCATCATCCCCCAGCCAGCCCTCGCCGTTTATTTCGTTGCCGATCTCCCAGATCGCGACGTAGGGCGCGAGCGCAGCGAAGGCGTCCGCGAACCTCTTTTCGTAACTTTTCACGCTTTTGTACGAGCTCATCTCGTAGGAGTCCACGGGGCAGGCCATCACGTACGAAACCTCGCTAAGCCGCCTAAAAAGAGGCTCATACTCGCGCGAGCTAATTTCTTTTGACATCACGACGCGCACGGTGGGTTTTGCGGGTAGGGCTTGCAGGGCGCGCACGATGCTCTGCAGCTTCGCGCCCGAGGCGTCTTGCGCGTCCTCGTACCAGCCGTCGTCGATCGTAACGCCCCAGATGAAGTCAGATTTAGAATTTTGCTTTGAAATTTTATTTGGATTTTCGCCGTAAAGCGCGCCGCAAAACAGCGCCCCGCAAAATAGCGCGAGAAATATGTGTTTGAAATAGACCACGGCTTGTTCCTTGATTTGAAATTTTAAAAATTTAGCTCTCTGCTGGTCTTTCCACAACCGATCAAGCAATCAAAATTTATCTCTTGCCTCTAAGATCATAAGAATAATACGAACGAGAAAAACCCTCTACGCTGAACATAGCAAAAGCATTAAGTGCAAGTGCTGCTAAGCTGAGCAGCACCGTAGCAGGCAGTGAAAAACGCGCCAAAAATGCATTTGCAATAGCTGCAAGTACAAGCGCGATAAAGCAATATGAAAATATCGCGACGCCGCTAGTATCGGCAAGTTCCTGATAAAATCTATAAAAAAACAGAAACGATGCGATGAATCCCAATGCAAGTAGCATTTGAGCGATGATGCCGCCCGCTAAAAATATAAATAACAATACGCCTATAAATATCGCCGCAAAGGCAATGGCTACGTTGCGTAAAAGGCTGCGGCTTGCGGTAAGCTTGGAGATGTTATAAATGCTAAAGATAAAAAGCACGAATGCCGCTGCGCTTAGTAATACTCCCAATCCGCCGTAAATCCCTAATAGCAATAGCACTAGTTCGGCTATAGCTTTTAAGGCGCAGGCTGCGATGAAGGTGTATTTGATGAGTGCTACTTCTTTTTCTTGAGGGTTTGAGGGCTGCTGATCTTGAGTGTGGAGGTAGTCGTTTAAGTCCATGGTTGCTCCTTTAAAATTTAGCAAAAGTATATCTAAAAAACGAATAGGTAAAAATAAATTTCAAAATTTAACGGCTCGCAGGCGGATATGTTGTATAAAGCAGGCGCCGCATAAAGGCGGGTAAATTTAAGAGATAAATTTTAAAATTTAGATTGGAATTTCGGCGCTGACGCGGTGGATAAATTTTAAGCGGGCTATAAATTTAAAAAGATTTGAGATAAAATTTAGCGCAGATCTGCAAATTTAAAATCCGCAAATCCGCGCAAACTGCTACAAGCGGGACTCGTAGCGACGTAGCGTGTAAAGACGTTTAAGCATCTTTTTGCGAGCTGAAATTTTTTGCTTTTTGCGGACTTCCGTCATCGGCTCAAAAAATCGTCTCGCGCGAACCTCAGTAACGACTAAATTACGATCGGTTTGCTTCTTAAAGCGTCTGTAAGCTTCGTCGAATGATTCGTTCGGATATACCTTTACTCCAGGCACTTTCCTCACCGCCTTTCAAAAAAATGAATTATGAGTTTAGCGAAAAATTCCTTAAATTTGCTTTTGAAGCGCTTTTTTATACTTCCACACGCTTTTGTTGTTGCGAGTATCTATCATCGAAAGCTCTAAAAGTAGGCTCTCGCTTGCTTGTGCGGTAGAATTTTTGGCTGCAGAATTTAAGCTTTTTGATTTTTTAGATCCCGTCTTACCGTCGTTTGCCACAGCAGGGCTTTGCGGTAAAATTTTACCTACCAAGATGTAATCTGGCGCGTAGATCGAGCCGCTTTCTACGGCGTGATAGCCATGGCTTACGCCATCGTTGCTAAATACGAGTTCATCTTTACTTGGGGCGTCTGTGACGACTGCTTTGCCTGAATGCAGCAGCGAAATTCTAATTTTTTTGCTTAAAAATTCTGCATCTACGCCGTGCGCATTCGTTCCATCCAGTGGCTCGATGCCGACGACACTAAATCTACCGCCTTTCTTGCCGACAATACGCTTTGAGAGTAGATCAGCGATGCTTTCGCCTGCAATGCGCTCCAGATATGCGTTTGGATATCCTGCGTGATCTATGCCTCCGGTAAGCGCCGAATTATCCGTGCTTTTAGAGCCTTTAAGCGCAGCGCAGCCTGCTAAAAAGGCGCATAGTAAAATCACGAAAAAACTTATTTTAAAATTTTTCATAGCATTTCCAAATTTTATAAAATAAACTCTGCGATTATAGCGAGATTTGGTTAAATTTCGTTTTTTATAAGCAAAATTTGTAACGGATATTCCGCTCGTTCCTTTAATTTTGAGTTAAAGATTCCTTGATATACTTTCTGCCAATTTATTCAGAAAATTCTCGGGGTGCTTATGAAAAAAATCATTAAAAGAGACGGAAGTTTTCAAGAATTTCAATCCTACAAAATAAAAGATGCTATCAAAAAAGCCTACAAAAGCGTTGGTAGCGAGTTTGACGAAAAAGTCTTTGATAATGTAATGAGCGCGATCGTTTTTAAAGAGAAATTAAGCGTCGAAGATATCCAAGATCTTATCGAGAAAAAGCTCTTCGAAGCGGGCGATTTCGACGTTTTGAAAAGCTTTATGATCTACCGCCACACTCATAAGATGCAGCGCGAGCATATCCTGGGGCTTGAGGAGGATACGACCTATATCAACTGCACCCAGACGGTCAATGAATACATCAGCAAGCAGGATTGGCGAATTTTAGCAAATTCCAATACCAGCTACTCAAACGCAGGCCTGATCAATAACACTGCCGGCAAGGTCATCGCAAACTACTGGCTAGATAAAATTTACTCTCGAGAGGAGGGCGCAGCGCACCGAAACGGAGACTACCATATTCACGATCTGGACTGCCTTACGGCGTATTGCGCGGGCTGGAGCTTGCGTGTGCTTCTAAACGAGGGCTTTAACGGCGTACGCGGTCGCGTCGAGAGCAAGGCGCCGAAGCATTTCCGCGAAGCGCTGTATCAGATGGCGAATTTCCTTGGAATTTTACAGAGCGAGTGGGCGGGCGCACAGGCGTTTAGTAGCTTTGATACCTATCTGGCGCCATACGTTTTCCGCGATAAATTAAGCGACGATGAGGTCAAAAAGGCGATCACGAGCTTCGTGTTTAACCTAAACGTCCCGGCGCGCTGGGGCCAGAGCCCGTTTACCAACGTCACCATCGATATGACCTGCCCTGATGATCTAAAAACGCAGATCCCTACGCACAACAACGAACATCTATTTAAAAATTTACGCGACGAGGAGCTTTTGGCCGAGGCTAAAAGGCGCGGCAAGGGCTCGCTTGAGGCGATGACTTACGGCGATTTCGAGCCTGAGATGAACCGCATCGTGATCGCGTTTTACGAGGTTTTAACGACGGGCGATAAGTGCGGCCAGCCCTTTACCTTCCCGATTCCTACGGTAAATTTAACGGAGGAGTTTGATTGGGATACGCCTGCGGCCGATGCGGTATTTGAAAACACCGCCAAGGTAGGCTCGAGCTATTTTCAAAATTTCATCGGCTCGCAATATATCACGAACGAAAAAGGCGAGCGCGTACCCAATCCAAAGGCGTATAAGCCGGGCGCCGTACGCTCGATGTGCTGCCGCTTGCAGCTCGATCTGCGAGAGCTTCTTAAGCGCGGCGGAGGACTTTTCGGAAGCGCGGAGATGACGGGAAGCATCGGCGTCGTAACGATAAATTTAGCCCGCCTAGGCTATCTGTATAAAAATAACGAAGAGGCGCTGTATGCGAGGCTGGATGAGCTTTTAGAGCTTGCAAAATCGACGCTTGAAAAGAAGCGAAAATTTGTAACCGAGATGTTCGAGCGCGGCTTGTATCCATATACGAAGCGCTATCTGCCGGGCTTTAACAACCATTTCAGCACCATCGGTATCAACGGCGCAAACGAGATGATCCGAAATTTTAGTGGAAATAAAGAGGATATTACGACGGAATTCGGGCGTAAATTTGCCCTTAAAATGGTTGAGTATCTGCGCGAGAAGATCCGCTCGTTTCAGGAGCAGACGGGCAACCTGTACAATCTCGAAGCCACGCCTGCCGAGGGAACTACGTATCGCTTTGCCAAAGAGGATAAGAAGCGCTACGCAGATATCATTCAAGCGGGATTTGATAAAAATATATACTACACCAATTCGACGCAGCTTCCGGCAAATTTCGGAAGCGATCCGTTCGAAGCGCTGGCGATGCAAGATGAGCTGCAAAGCTCCTACACCGGCGGCACGGTGCTGCATCTGTATATGAAGGAGCGCATCAGCTCGGCTCAGGCGTGTAAGCAGCTCGTAAAGAGCGTAGTACAAAACTACAAGCTTCCTTATATCACGATCACGCCGATTTTTAGCGTCTGCCATAAGCACGGCTACATCAGCGGTGAGCATGAATACTGCCCGAAATGCGACGAGGAGCTGCTGGCGGAATACAAAGCCAAGCAGAGCAAGGGCGCCTAAATAGCGATTTAAATTTTAATCTTAATGAAAGGATGGAGAATGGAATTTCCAAAAGAGTTAGAAGCAAAACGCACAAAATGCGTCGTTTACACGAGAGTAATGGGCTATTTACGCCCAGTAGAGAGCTTTAATATCGGAAAGAAGGGCGAACACAAAGAGCGCGTCTTTTTTGAAGAGAAAAAAGACAAAAAGCAGATCGCCTAGTCGCCGCTACCGGCCAAATGCAACAAACGCATACGAAGCCGCCGCAAGCCTTAAACCTGCGTAACGCGCAGATTTACGAGATCACGCCGTTTACGATGCTTGATTTTCCTGATCACATCGCCGCGATTGCGTGGTTTTGCGGCTGCAATATGCGCTGCAATTACTGCTACAACCCACAAATCGTTACTTCACGGGGTAAAATTTCAAACGAAGAGTTTCTGCGCTTTTTGGATGCGCGCGCGGGCAAGCTTCAGGGCATCGTATTTAGCGGCGGCGAATGCACCTGTGCGAGCGATTTTATCCCGCTGGCGCACGAAGTTAAGCAGCGCGGCTTTTTGCTCAAGGTTGATACCAACGGCTCGAATCCGCAAAAGATCGAAGAGGCGCTAAGCCTAGGGCTGATCGATTATATAGCGCTTGATTTTAAGGCGCCGCGGCAGGATTTTGAGCTCATCACGAAGTCAAGCTTATACGATAAATTTCTGCAAACTCTTAGGCTTTTGCTGCGGCAAAATTTTAAATTTGAGGTGCGCACGACCGTGCATGCCGATTTTTTAAACGAAGCAAAGATCGAGCAGATGGCGCAAATTCTATACAGCGAGGGCTACCGCGGCGTTTATTATCTGCAAAACTTCCTGCCTACCGGCGATAATTTCGGCCATTTAGATGCGCCGCTTGCGAGCTTCGATCCGAGCAAAATCCGCACCGATCTAAAGATAGAGCTTCGAAATTTTGATTAAATTTGCGCTGTCGCGTGCGTCTTGCTGCGATGAATGCGATGAAATTTTATTTAGCGCGCCGCGCATTGTTTGGCGTATATTGAGCTGCGATAAAATTCGTCTCGCCGTTTGCCGCAGGCATTAGCACGAAGCAAATAAACGAAATCGCACCGTAGTTCCACCTTTAAAATTTCTTTTCAAAGCTCCGTCATAAAATTTTATCATAAAGCTTTGCCGTAAAATTCCATCTCGAAATTTCGACCGTTCAGCTAGCATAAAATTTCGCCTCACTCGGCTGGCTACGGAATTCCGCCATGTGCTCCTGCCGAGCTGTGCGCGTTTTATAAAATTCCGCGCAAATTTTACGGGTGAAATTTCACGCCTTTAAATTTTGCCCGCAAAGCCTTCAATAAGATTTTTTTCGTTACAATACGCCCTAAATTTTTAAAAAGGCAAAAAATGGATAGAAAAAAAATCTACAACCCCTTCTCCGACGAGACGCTTACCGATCGCAAGGTCTTCGGCGGCAATCCGCAGGGAATTTTAAATTTTACCAAGGCGAAATATCAATGGGCGCTGAAGCTTTGGGATCTGATGGAGGCCAACACCTGGTTTCCTAAAGAGGTCGATACCACCGACGACGTGCGCGATTATAACTTCAATCTCACAAGCGCCGAGAAGCGGATGTACGATCTCGTGTGGAGCCAGCTGATATCGATGGATAGCTTTCAGACCAACAATCTCGCCGATAATATCAACCCCTACATCACGGCTCCGGAGATCAACGCCGTGCTTGCTCGCCAAGCCTACGAGGAGGCCAACCACAGCAAATCCTACGCCGTCATGGTCGAGGCGATCTGTGAAAATACCGATCTGATTTACGAGATGGAGAAGCACGACGATATGCTTCGCAGGAAAAACGACTACATCTCGAGCGTCTATGAGGAGCTTGCGGGCGAGGTTAGCGACGATAAACTGCTGCTAGCGATGGTGGCGAATCAAATTTTAGAGGGGATCTACTTCTACAGCGGCTTTACCTCGATCTATGCGCTTGCTCGCGCGGGCAAGATGCTAGGCAGCGCGCAGATGATCCGCTTCATACAGCGCGACGAGATCACGCATCTGCTGCTCTTTCAAAACATGATAAATTCCGTCCGCAAGGAGCGCGCCGATCTGTTTAATAAGCGCAACGTGGATAAAATTTACGAGATGTTCGAGACGGCGGGAAACTTAGAGATCGATTGGGGCAAATACATCACGGATAACCAAATAATGGGCTTTACGGACGATATCATCGAAGAATACATCCACTACCTAGTCGATCAGCGCCTGCTCGCCATCGGGCTTGAGAAACGATACGGCGCGAAACATCCGATAAAATGGGTCGATGATTTTTCTAAATTTAACGATCAAAAGAGCAACTTTTTCGAGAGCAAGGTCACGAACTACAGCAAAGGAAGCTTGAGTTTCGATGATTTTTAGCGGATTTTGCGGTTTGAAATTTTGCTCTGCCGCATCGCGGCACGAATACTTTGCAGATACTTGTCCGGCGTGGTTTGGATGCGCGATAAGCGCAGAAGGCGTATTACCTGCAAAATTTTTAAAATTTAGCCGCGCTATGTATCTAAAAAACGCAGCTTATGCTCTTTTGGCGCGGAGTGAACTTTCGGGCATTTTTAAAAATTTTAGCGGCTTGGAATTTAGACGGGGCGAAAGCTTTCGCGGCTTTAAATTTAACGCCTGGTCGGGCGGGAGCGCGTTATGGTCTCGCTAGAGCGGCTTCGCTGCGAAAAGATGGCGAACGACATCGCCGAGCAGGTTAGCTTAAATCCTGCGCTTTTTGAGGCGTTTTGTAGCGTCGCTAGAAGCGAGTTTGCCCCGCTCGGCGCGCACGCTTTCAGCCTTAACGCACAGCCCATTTTGGCCAGCCAGTGGATTAGCTCGCCGCTGACGGTCGCGCGCATGACGATGGCGCTAAGCGTCGATCCGAAGGTCGAGAAAATTTTAGAGATCGGCTGCGGTAGCGGCTATCAAGCGGCGATTTTAAGCAGGATGGTTCACCGCGTTTTTGCCGTCGAGCGCGTCGAGCGGCTGGTGGGCGAGGCGAAAAGGCACTTTGCAAATCTCGGGATTTCAAACATCAGCCTGCGCCACGACGACGGCAATGCCGGGTGGAAAAATTTCGCCCCTTTCGATAGGATCTTGCTCTCCGCGTGCGCCGAGCGGATCGACGAGCGGCTGTTTGCGCAGCTGGCAATCGGCGGAATTTTGGTCGCTCCGATGAATAGGGACGGCTCGCAAAAGATCGTTAGATTTAATAAAATTTCGCCGAGCGAGATCAAGGAAGAGGAACTCGGCGCCTGCGAATTCGTCCCGTTGGTGCAGGGTCGCGGATAGATCTAGCGCGCAGTAAATTTTAAAATTTCCTACCGCCGCGGGCGCGTAAATTTAATAAAATTTTGCTGTCGCGCTTCGCCCTGAGATCAGAGTTTTATTAATTATTTATTTAAATTTAAGTACAATACGCAATTTTAATCTTACAAGGATGAGTCATGCAAGATTTTAGCAAGGAAAAGATAGAGTCGCTGGTCGTCAGCTGGAAAAATCACAACAAAAACCAATTCTGGCTCAAAAAACAAACCGCGATCTCAAAGTATTTAGGCGAGATAAAGCGCTGCTTGGCGAGCTTTGATGAGACCGAGAGCGAGTTTTTGCAAACTTTATATATAAATCTCAGCGACGGCAATCTTAGAAGCTGCAAAATTTTATCTTTGGGCGAGAAGTTCGCGCACGCCGAGTATTTCTTTATGGATCAGTTTTTTGATTCCAATATCAGCGCGTTTTATTACGATTTCGCTTTCAAAGACCGCATCGTCGGCAAAAAGGAGTTGTTTCCTAAAAATGCCGTAAAAAGCGTAGATAGCGTGCTTAGCGGCGAGGATAAAAATATCGTCTCGCTTTATGTTTTTATCGAAAATATCGTCAAAAATTTCAATAGCTATTCGCAGGAGCGCACCGCTCGCGATATTTTCAAACAAAAGCTAGTCAATTTTTACGACGAGCTTTACAGACTTCTTACGGCGGTGGATAGCGCTTTGGCGATCGATTTTTTCGACGTCGCGCTACATAATCAGCCCTTCGTGCTGATGGAATTTTTAAAATCTGCGATAAATGCCGATAATTTCTATCTGATCGACAGCTACCTAAGCGACGACGGGATGCTAAATTTAGGGCTTGCCGAGGACGGCGATTTTGCGCAAATTTCGCGCGAGAAGCTCTATCTGCTAGCTAGTATATTTGCGCAGTGTAACGACGAGTTTCCGACGCTCGTTTATCGCGATGAAACCGCGCAAATTCTATCCTTGCTCTACGACGAAAAGGTTGAAATTTTTGAAGAATTTTACGAAGTAAGCTCGCGATTTATCGCAGAATTTACCCCGTATCCGCAGGACGTCGTGGGCGCGGCTAGGATCGTGTATTCGTCGCTGTTTTTCGAATACGTCAAAAATTACAAGAGCGAAGAGGTCGCGAAAAATACGATATTTTACGGCGCGATCGGTACCGGCAAAACCCGCAGGCTGCGATCTTTGATCACCGAAAAGAAACTTGCGACGAAAAATTTCCGCTACGTTTGCCTGCACGAAGGCTTTGAATACCGCGACTTCATCGACGGATTTTATGGCGAAAACTTCATTAGCGGCGAGTTTAAGGCGCTGTGCAAAGAGGCGCTAAACGATCCGAAGGGCGAGTATTATTTTTTGATCGACAATGCAAGTGCCGCGAGCTTGGATAAAATTTTTGGCGAGGCGGCGGTACTTTTGGATCGCCGCTACGACGAGGAAGACGAGCTTTCGCTTATCCGCACGAAAAACTCCCACGTAATCGACGGCTTTGAAGAGGGTGAGAAAGCGCGCGCCAGCGTCCTTTTAAAGGACGGCCGCTCATATTTTGCGGTGCCTAAAAATTTATACGTCCTATGCACTCTAAGTGAACATAAATGCGTTTCGCCGTCGATTGCAAAGGCGTTTAGATGGATCAGATGCGAGTGCGATTACGGTGCGCTTGAGGATTATTTAAGAGATCGCGAGATCGTAAATGCAAGCGCGGTCGTTGCGGTTTGCAAGGCGCTGAATAAGTTTATCACCGATGAGGCAAGCGGCCTCGGCACGATCGGACACGGCGTATTTATGGGGCTAGCTCGCTACCAAAACAACGCACAGATCATGCAGGAGGGGCTAAACGGCTTTTTCGCCGAAGTGCTTGAGCCGATTTTTAGGTGTGGTTATGCAAACGGATCTACTGATTTTGCAATATCCAAAGGGCTCGCAGAGATTAAAGATATTTTTAAATTTTAGAGTATTTTAAAATTTGCAATGTACTAGGATTTGAACAAGAAATAATTATGCGTAATTTATTTTTACGACTATTTATATTTTGCGTGCATATTAGATTATCAAAGTATTCTGATAAAAGGAATTTTGTATGAAAAAAGATAATTTCATATCAATAGGTATCGTTTTTTATGATGAGTCCGATGCAAGAAAGATAATAGAGCTTCATGATCTCATGGAGAGCAGTTATAATTATTTTGAAATTTTAATATTAGATTTTGCTATTGATGTAGAATGTAAAAAACGATGCGATGATCTAATAAAGAGCATAACCAATACGCGAATTATTAAATTATCAAATATCGTAGACATCGAAATAGCACATACGATTTTGATAGAAAATTGCATAGGAGATTTTTGCTGCATTGCTGATTTAGAGCATGAGGATATAAAAGATATAATTGGTATTCTTGACAAGGCAGAGACATTTGATATAACCATGGGTAGGCGCGAGCGGAAAGTGCAAACTATTTTTGAGTCAATGATGTCCAAATTGTTTTATAAAATAGTATCTATATTTACCGGCGTAAAATTGAATAGTATGCATAGCGATTTTTTTGTTATAAATAAAAAGGTTATAAATCATATAACAAAAAATGAAGATAAAGTAAAATTTCTGAGACTGATTAAATTAAACAACGGCTTTTCAAAATGCGATTATTTATATATGCCTATCGGTAAAGAAAACTATAAAAGAACATTTTTACAAAATGTAAATTTTACTATAGATATTATAGTAAATTATTCAAATAGATTAATTAGAACAGCAACCATATTATCGTTATTTGCATCTACTTTAAATTTATTTTATATTTTGTATGTATTGATAAGCTATATCTTAAATAAAAATGTAGCAAGCGGATGGACTTCTTCAAATTTGTATACTTCTTTTACTTTCTTTATACTTTTTTTGGTATTGGCTATTTTGGGAGAACATATAAGGATAATAATTCAAAATCAAAAAAATACTCCATTATATGAAATTTCAGATGAAAAAAGTAGTTTGACGTTATTTTCGTCTAAAAAAAATGTAGATAAAGAGTAAAATAGGGATTTTGAAGCATATGAAAAAATATGATTGTATCGTCATAGGCGGAGGCTTCTTCGGTTCAACGCTAGGGATGTTTTTGAAAGAATATTTTGATGATGTCGTCGTAATAGAACAAGAAGACGATATATTAAAGAGGGCTAGCTATGTAAATCAAGCAAGAGTTCATATGGGATACCATTATCCAAGAAGCTTGGTAACAGCCTTAAGATCAATGGCGAATTTCCCTAAATTTATAAGAGATTTTGCGAAAGCTATTAAAGATGACTTTGATAAATATTACGCAATTGCAAGAATCGGCTCCAAAGTAAATTCTAAACAGTTTTATGAAATGTATAAAAAGATAGGGGCTCCAATAAAAGTAGCCCCCGGCAGTATCAAGGCGATGTTTGACGATAGGCTTATAGAGGATGTCTTTAGAGTGAAAGAATTTGCATTTGACGCAAAAATTTTAAAAGAAATTATACAAGAAAAATATATTGAAACAAAATGCGAGCTGAGACTAAATACTACCGTTTATGGTATTGAAAATGGAAACGATGGATATATAAGCGTGAATTTAAAAGAAGATGAAAGCATCTGTGCAAAATTTGTATTTAATTGCACTTATTCGGGGCTGAATACTATTTTGCAACATTCCAATCTGCCGTTGTTAAATTTAAAACATGAAATCACGGAGATGTCTCTTATAGAGATGCCGGATGAGTTGAAAAATTTTTCTATTACCGTTATGGACGGTCCATTTTTTTCAATCATGCCGTTTCCTTCAAAAGGATTAAATACATTTAGCCATGTAAGATATACCCCGCACGGTAGCTGGACTGATCGCGAGGAATACCATAATGGATATGATGTTCTTAACTCGTATCATAAGAGATCAAATTTTAAATATATGATTAACGATGCAAAAAGATATATTCCGATGCTTGAAGATGTGATTTATAAAGATAGTATATTTGAAGTAAAGACCGTATTGGTTAAAAATGAGATGAATGACGGAAGGCCTATTTTATTTACCAAGGACTACGGGATAAAAAATTTTTCAAATATAATGGGCGGAAAGATAGATAATATTTATGATATACTCGATACTATAAAAGAAGCCAAAGATTTTTTGGGTGTTAAAAAAAGAAATTTTTGGAATATTTTTTCAAATATTTAAGATAGATCATGTTTGTACCCGATATAGAAATAACGATACCCGTTTTAAACGAAGAAAAGACTTTAAAAAATCAAATTCTGAAAATAATAGAATTTTTAGATAAGGATTGCGGTCACTATGGACAAATAGGGCTTGTTATATCGGATAATGGTTCAAATGATAGAACAAGCTATATAGCGCAGGAATTTCAAGAAAATGACCCTAGGATAAGATATTTAAGGCTTGAAGAAAAGGGTGTCGGTAGGGCATTAAAAGCTTCGTGGCTAAGTAGTAAGGCCGGTATAATAGGTTACATGGATCTTGATCTGTCTACGGATATTGAGCATTTGCATCAGGTGTTTGATGCGCTTTTAAGCGATAAATACGATATGGTTGCAGGAACGAGGCTCGCAAAAGAATCCGTCGTTACGGGAAGGTCGATCATTAGAAATTTTACGAGTAGAATTTTTAATGAAATTATAAGTTTAAGCTTTCGTGGAAATTTTACGGACGGAATGTGCGGGTTTAAATTTTTAAAAAGAGATATATTGGAAGTTTTAATAGAGAATGGGGTGGATAATAATGGCTGGTTTTTCTCTACGGAGCTTTTGGTCGTTGCCGACTACAAGAAATTTAGAATTTTAGATCTACCTATTAGGTGGACGGACGATCCAAACTCTAAAGTAAAAATTATTAAACTATCCATAGAATATCTTAAAGCGATTTTTAATTTAAAAAAAAGATTAAAACAAAATGAAGTCTAAAAAGCTTATTTTAGGGACTGCTTTATGGGGGTGGGCTGTTTCTAAATCCGAAGCATTTTTAATTTTAGACAAATTTGTAGAAGCTGGAAACTATCATATAGATTGCGCTACTAACTATCCAATTAATGGAAATATAAAAGATTTTGGTTTGGCTTTAAAATGGCTATTGCAATGGTGTAATCTTAATAAAAATGCTATTTCGCTATTGGTCAAAATAGGATCTATCAATAACCTAGGAACTTCTTTTGTAGATTTGAGTAAAGATCATATTTTAAAAACCTATGATAAATTATTATCAGATTTTAATGATTCATTGGGGTGTATAGCTATCCATTGGGACAATAGAGACAATCGGATTTCAATCAAAGAAACAATATCTGCTTTAAACGAATTAAAAAAGCAAGGTATTGATATTGGTTTATCCGGGATAAAAAATCCTAGGATTTATTATGAATTAATGCCGATATTAGCTGATAGTTGGATTATTCAATGCAAGGAAAATTTGCTAACGAACGAAGCGAGGATAAAATATCAAAAATTTTTTTCGAATGCAACCTACTATGCTTATGGAATCAATATAGGTGGGTTGAAAATTTTATATAACGATAGTATATCGGCAAGAATTAGAAAAATAAAATATCCTATGAAGTTGAAAGAAGCTTTTTTTGATGCTTTAAATACTGATAATATTTTATCTGACATCGGACTTATAAGCATAAATGATATTAATATGTCTTTTATTTATACGAATCTTGCATATGATGGGATAATTATAGGTCCAAGAAATTTAGAACAATTGAATTCAACCCTTAAAACTTTTAATACTTTAAAGTCGTTGGGATTGGGCGATAGGGATAGTCTTGTAAAATTTTTAAAAGAACTACAAGATACTATAAAAGCATAAAAAAATGGTATCTTAAATTTTGATTATTTCCTTAGTAGCATTTTTAGCTGATACAATTGACTTACAAATTATAAAAATAATTATGCTAAACAGTAAAAGAGGATTCATCAAAACCTCCAATGAAGCCCCCAGTTTAAAGATGTAATTTTTTGGTACTAATAAAAAGACGCTTGCAATAATTATCGGCATAAAGAATTTTGACTTTATATCAAATCGTAATGAAAGAAGCAGAAATATAAAAAATATTGTCATATAATACGTTGCAAAGATTGATGATATAAGAACATATAGCGAAGAAATTAAAAATATAAAGTCAAAGCTGGTGATTCTGCGTTTAATAAATAGATATATAGATAAAATACCAATAAAACTTAAAGAGATAAAAATTATTTTATTAATAACTTCTATATTGTTAAATTTTAGAATTTTAAATATCCCAAGTAGAGAGTTATTAAAGTTTATATCTTGATTCCCTAAAACGGATAATTTATAATAAATTTTAATCCCTTTCTTAAAATTTTCAAAAGTATAGTCGGAATATAAATAATTTGCAAAATTTAAAAAAGTGCCAAATAATAAAATAGCAACTAAGCCTGAAAATATAATTCCTATCAAGCCTTTTTTAAATCCGTATATAAAAAACAATAAGCCTAGAAAAAATGCATTGGGGCGCATATTAAACATTATTGCCATAAGCATTATTGGTATAATTATAGAATTTTTTCTAAAAACATTATAAAGGAAAAATATCGTCGTAAAATTTGTTACAATCGAATATATATGACCGCGGGTGAGGGTAAAAAGCATAGGATAACTAAACAAAACCACTATAAGTAAAAGTGGTCGCTCTTTCTTATCTTTACCAAAAAAGAACGCCAATATATATATTGAACTAAATGTTATTATATAAAATAATGCCAGTAATAAATTAGGATCGTTATGCTTTATAATTCTTGCGTTTATAAGTGATATAATAGTTGCGAGTGGGGGAAGATGGAAATGGGTAAGTTCTCCCGACTGCAATTTGTCTAAGGATCCGTAAGGATTGTCTGTATAATAGCTTTGAAAAAGTTGAGACCATTGACGATAATCTATGTTTTCATTTTGAAGGTAGCTTAGCGCGACTTTGATTAAGTCCGCGTGTAGATCTTGCGGAGTGAATAAAAAAGTGGTATACGGATAGCTTTCTGCATAAGATACTGATAAAAAGTTGAAAAAGGCATTTAAAAAAGTAAAAAGCACAATCATGTAAAACCATACGTTTGCTTTATTAAAATCCAGTTCGATAGTAAATTTATTCATTACTTATTTCCTTCATTCATCGCGCTAATTAATTTCGATGAATGATTGGTTTGATTGATTAAAAAGAACATAAGCACATAGGACCTATTAGCCCAAAAGCCCCGCGCCTTTTACCTTCTGCGAGCGATCCGCTGCGTAGATCCTCTTCCCGCCTACTACTTTGCCGCCCTCGATTTTGCCGCCCTTTACGTCGTATTTCCAGATCGGCGCGGCCGCCTTGAAATCCTCCACAAACTCGTTTATTAGCGCCAGAGCGACCTTGCGCTGCGGGCTTACGACGCCTGCGACGTAGGAGCTTTCGTGGATAGGCACGCCCCCGTTTGAATGCGCAAAAAGCACGAATGCGCCCTGTGTCGCGGCCTTTTGCTGCCACACTTCGAACCAAGTTCGCAAAATCGGCTCGTATATATCGAAGCTAAGCGCGCAGATGCCGCCCTCGTCGCGCACGATGCCTACGAAAGTAATGAACGCGCCGCAATTTGCGTCCTTAAATTTAGCGTACCAGCGCGATAAAATCGCATCTACGTTCAGGCTACCCTCATAAATTTCAGGCCCGATCCCACTTAAAATTTCCGGATTAAATTTAGCCTCGCTCATCGCCGCCTCCTAAGCTTAGCCGCCGCAAACGGGAGGTAGAAGGCTCACGCGATCGCCGGATTTAAGCGCAAAATTCGCATCATAAATCATCTTATCATTTACCGCCACGGCGCAGTTTGCAAGCCACTCCCGCAGACTTTCGTCCTTTTGCAGCTCCGCTTTTACCTCTTGCAAGGAGTTTGCGTTTAGGTGCAGGGACTCGCGTCCGATCGGCCCTAAAAATTCTATCTCTACCATTTTTATCCTTTTTTAAAGATTGGGCGATTTTAACCAAAAATTCATAAAATTTTATATAATTGCGTAAAAATTTAATGAGGAAAAACGATGAAAATCGATGAAATTTCGACCCCCGCCTACGTGTGCGAGGAGCAAAAACTGGTAAAAAATTTAGAAATTTTACGCGGCGTAGGCGAGCGAAGCGGCGCAAAAATTCTATGCGCACTAAAAGGCTTTGCGTTTAGCTTCGCGATGCCTTACATTGACAGATACCTCTGGGGTGCGACTTGCAGCGGTCTGCATGAGGCGAAATTTGCCGCGGAATTTATCAAAAACGGCGAAATCCACACATACTCGCCCGCGTTTAAAGAGGATGATTTGGATGAAATTTTAAAAATTTCAAACCATGTCGTGTTCAATAGCGCCGCGCAGTGGCAAAAATACCGCGCAAAGGCGCTCTCTGCGGGAGCATCGTGTGGACTACGGCTAAATCCGCAAACTTCCTTCGCGCCCAAAGACGCTTACAATCCGTGCGGCAGCTTTAGCAGGCTCGGGATGAGGCTTGAAGCGCTGCAGCGGGCGATTTTGCAAGACGGCGAGTTTTTGCGCGGCATCTCGGGGCTGCATTTTCACGCGCTGTGCGAAGAGAGCGCACAGAGCCTAGGGCGGGTGCTTGAGGTTTTCGAGGCGAAATTTAGCAAGTATTTTAGAGCCCTAAAGTGGCTAAATTTCGGCGGCGGCCATCACATCACGCGCGCAGGCTACGATGTGGAGCTGCTAATAGATCTGATCAAAAAATTTCGCGAAAAATACGGGCTTGAAATTTATCTTGAGCCGGGCGAAGCGGTCGGCTGGGAGTGCGGATATTTAGTTGCTAGCGTGCTTGACATCGTAGAAAACGGCGCTAAAATCGCTATCTTAGACGCTTCTTCTGAAGCTCATATGCCCGATACCGTGCTGATGCCGTATCGTCCTGCGGTGCGCGGCGAGAGCAAGAGCGGTAAATTTAGCTATCGCTTCGGCGGAAATACCTGCCTCGCGGGCGACGTCGTAGGGCTTGAGAGCGGACAGCCCGAGTATAAATTTGACGCGCCGCTAAACATCGGCGATCGGGTGATTTTCGAGGATCAGATCCACTACACGATCGTGAAAAACACGACCTTTAACGGCATCAAGCTGCCCGATCTCGTCTTGGCGGACGAGTGCGGAGAGGTTTTGGCAATCAAAAAATTCGGCTACGACGAGTATGCGCGGCGAAACTAGCGCCGCACTTAATGCAAAAATGTAATTTTGCTTTGTAAGAAAATTTTTTGCAAAAAATGATATAATCGGCTTGAATTTTATATCTAAGGAAATCCATGAAAAGATTGTTTCTCGCGCTTTTTGCCTGTATTTATGCGCAGGCCGAAGAGAAAAAATATGCCGATATCGTGCAGGGAAATAGTGATGTTTGGGGCAATGCAAGGCTCGAAAACATCGATAGCTACGGCAACGGCTTCGGCCCGATTTTTCTGCAATTTCAAGGACATCTGCAAAGCTCGGGCTTTTTTGCTTGGTTGGCGCTGGGTGCGGTTTTGGGCGTAATCATAGCTTTTATTGGGCACTACGCGATCATAGGACCGAAGCACTTCGATCATCATGCGGGCAAGCCGATCTACGCATTTAATAAATTTGAGCGACTATACCATTTCGTAGCGGCCGTCGCATGGGCGATCTTGGTTCCGACAGGCTTGATTATGATGTTTGGCGAAGAATTCGGCGGCGGTGCTTTCGTGAGATTTTGTAAAAACGCTCACGGACTGGCTACGATAGCGTTTGCAATCTCCGTCGTGCCGATGTTCTTGCTGTGGTTTTGGCGTATGCTACCGCGAGCTTACGATATCAAATGGATGATGATCGTGGGCGGCTATTTAAGCAAAAAGAAGCGCACGATCCCTGCGGGTAAATTTAACGCAGGCCAAAAGGCGTGGTTTTGGGTCGCTACCTTAGGCGGTATAGTGATGATAGCGACGGGTGCGTCAATGTTTTTCCTAGACTACGATATCCCCGCAATGAGAAGTGCGCTAGGTATGAGTCAGATCGAAATTTTAAGAGCAAGCGCGATTATTCATAATTTTTTGGGCGCGGTCTGCGCCGTATTTTTGCTTGTGCATATCTATATGGCGGTCTTTGCGATCAGCGGTGCCATCCACTCGATGATCGACGGACACAAGCCGGAGGAGGAAGTTTACGTCCTTCACCACTACTGGTATCGCGAGCTGCTCGATAAAGGGCAGATCGCTAAATCGCAATTTGAAGCGAAGTACCCGCGCTTATAACTTGGGTAAATTTTATGCGGGCCTGCTTGCGTGCGGCTCGCATTAGCTTTGAGGTTCAAAGAATTTTATTTTTTAAGGATTACATATGCAACTAGATTGTCGCAATTTAAATTGCCCGGAACCGCTTTTGCGTACTAAAAAAGTCCTCGGCGAGCTAAAAATCGGAGAGAATTTAGAAATTTTAGTAAACGACGTAGCGCCGCGCGAAAACATAAAGCGTTTTTTGGCTAAAAACGGCTTTGAGGCGCAAATTTCACAAGCGGGCGCCGACACGCTTATAAAAACCGTAAAAACGGACGAGCTTAAAGATGAAAGTATCGACGATATTTATTGTGACGTCACGGCGCCAAAAAGAGGCAAGGTGATATTCCTAAACGAGGAGCAGTGCGGAAGCGGCTTGATCGGAAAGAGCTTGCTTGCTAAATTTTTAGGCGCGGCGCTAAGCTTAGACGAAAAGCCAGTGAAGGTCATCTGCGTAAACAATGCGGTGCTTATAACCACAAACCGCGGCCACGAATGCTTTGAGGCGATCAAAAAGCTAAACGAAGCGGGAGCTGAAATTTTAAGCTGCGGAAGCTGTCTGGAGAGCTACAAACTAGTCGATAAGCTCGCGATCGGCGAGATTTCAAATGCATACGAAATCATGGACGTCCTATCAAAATACGAAGTAATCAAACTATGATCTACAGAGATTTTAACCTCACGAAATTTATTGCAGCCGCCGGTTGAGCCGCCAAGCTTGACCCGGCGGGTCTAACCGAAAATCTTGGAAATTTAATCGAGCCCAATGTAAACCTGCTTTCGTCAACCTGCAGCAACGAAGATGCGAGCGTATTTCGCATAAGCGACGATCTTGCACTCGTGCAGACGCTCGATTTTATCACCCCTTTAGTGGACGATCCGTTTGTCTTCGGACAGATCGCGGCGGCAAACTCCCTAAGCGACGTATTTGCGATGGGCGGCGAAGTGATAAACGCCCTAAACATCGTGGGTTTTGACGATTGTCATTTCTCAAACGAAATTCTGCGCGAAATTCTGCGCGGCGGCAAAGACAAAATCAAAGAGTGCGGAGGGGTCTTGGTGGGCGGCCACACCATCTCTACCCCCGAAATTTATTACGGGCTTAGCGTCACGGGGCGCGTGAATCCGCGTAAATTTTGGAGCAATAATACTGCGCGCGAAGGCGACCTGCTGATCCTAACAAAACCTCTCGGTACGGGCATCATCGCTACGGCTATTAAGGCGAAATTTCTTAAATTTGAAGAATTTCGTGACGCGATAGAGAGCATGATTTTGTTAAATTTTTATGCCGTGGGCGCGCTAGCGGGTCTAAAAATACATGCCGCGACCGACGTGACGGGCTTCGGGTTGCTTGGACACGCCCTTGAAATGATCAATGAGAGCGTAAGTTTTAAAATTTATCCTAGCAAAATTCCGCTTCTAAAAAGCGTCAACAGATGCCTTGACGAGGGGCTAATCCCCGCCGGAAGCTATAAAAATTTAAAATTTATCGCGCCTGGTGTCGATTCCGAGCCGGACATAATGCTTTGCGACGCG
Source organism: Campylobacter sp. (assembly GCF_019423325.1). Classification (NCBI taxonomy): domain Bacteria; kingdom Pseudomonadati; phylum Campylobacterota; class Epsilonproteobacteria; order Campylobacterales; family Campylobacteraceae; genus Campylobacter; species Campylobacter sp. The sequence continues at coordinate 45,163 of NZ_JAHZBQ010000005.1, forward strand.
CAAACCAGCGGCGGACTTCTGCTTGCCGTAGCGGAAAAGGACGCGGCGCGAGCGCTTGTAAATTTAAAAAACGCAGGCTACGCTAGTAGCGCTATCATCGGCGAAGTGGTAGCACATGCCGAACATAAAATTTATTTAGTTTAAAATCTTTTCTATTCAGCCCCCTTTAAGCATCGCTCTTGTATAATCACAATTCTGTTTCGCACCG